>DATIWA010000257.1:0-4031 GCA_035465515.1 Candidatus Limnocylindrales bacterium
TTCTGGCTTATCACTTATTGGCTGATGCTTTACAGGAGAGGCTACAATTAACTACTTGAATCCAAAACAGTTCAGCGGGACCAGTTCATCTTTACTCCTGGCCTGGGTGTGTGTCCTGGCGCTTGCGATGAGCGGGGCTGCGCACGCGCAATCGCAAAAGCACGACGATCTTTTTGTTTCCCCCTCGACGCCCGGAACGCCGGGTGGAAAGCTGGTCATCAGCCTGCGCTCCGAACCGCGCACCTTCAACCCGGTCACTGCGGTGGACCAGGTTTCCGTAGGCATTCTGGGCCGGACCATGGCGGACCTGATTCACATCAACCGGAGCACTCAAAAGAGCGCGCCGGCGCTGGCCAGGTCCTGGACGATTTCCAAAAATGGGACTGTATTCACGCTGAAGTTGCGCCGCGGCTTGAAGTTTTCTGACGGCGCGCCGTTTGACGCCGACGACGTCATCTTTTCGTTCAAGGTTTATCTGGATGAAAAGATCCACTCGCCTTTCCGTGACCTGCTCATGATGCCCAGCAAGGCGATCAAGGTGGAAAAGCTGGACCGTTTCACCGTGCGCTTCACCTTCCCGGCGCCTTATGCCCCGCTTGAGCGGGCCTTCGACACGGTCGCGGTGCTGCCCCGGCATCTGCTGGAGAAGGCGTATCAGGAGGGGAAGATCGGCCAGTCGTGGGGATTGAATACGCCGCCGGACCAGATGGCCGGGCTGGGGCCATTCCGGCTCAAGCAGTTCGTTCCCGGCAGCCGCGTGGTGCTGGAGCGCAACCCCTATTACTGGAAGGTGGACAGCAAGGGGCAGAAGCTGCCATATCTCGATGAATTGACCTTCCTGATCGTTCCCAGCCAGGACGCGCAGGTGGTGCGCTTCGAGACGGGAGATTCCCAGATCATCAGCGGCCTGAGCGGAGACAACTTTGCCGCGCTCGAACCGGAACAGCAGTCGCGCCATTTCAAACTTTACGACGCAGGGCCGGGGCTTGAGTACAACTTCCTGATGTTCAACTTGAACGACGACACGGAAGGCAGGTATCCCGAGGTGGCGCGACGGCAGAAATGGTTCCGTGATGCGCGCTTCCGCCAGGCGGTCTCCGCGGCGATTGACCGCGCGGCGATCGTCCGCCTGGTCTATCACAATCGGGCCACGGCATTGGCCACGCACGTGAGTCCGGGAAACAAGCTGTGGTTCAACAGCGCCATTCCCGCGCCGGTCCATTCCACGGAGAAGGCAAAGCAATTGCTGCGCTCCGCGGGGTTCTCATGGAAAGCGAATGGAACACTGGTGGACGCGGCGGGACAGCCGGTGGAATTCACGATCCTGGCCAGTTCCAGCAGCCAGCAACGCACACAAATGGCCACCCTTGTGCAGGAGGACCTGAAGCAGGTCGGGATCACGGCCCGCATGGTTCCCATGGAGGCGCGCGCGGTCGTGGACAGGGTGCTCAATTCCCATGACTATGATTCGGTGATCATGGGGCTGGCCCCCGGAGATGCCGATCCCACGCCGGACATGAACGTGCTGATGTCCAACGGCGAGACGCATTTGTGGCATCTGGGAGAGAAGACGCCGGCAACTCCGTGGGAAGCCGAGTTGGACCGGCTGCTGGAGCAGCAACTGGTTACGCTGAATTACGGCGCGCGCAAAAAAATATACGATCGCATCCAGCAGATTGAGGCCGAGCAGCTGCCGATGATCTACCTGGTCACGCCCAACGTGCTTGCGGGCGCAAAGGAGAATCTCGGTAATTTTCGCCCGGCAGTGATTGAACAGTATACTTTCTGGAACGCAGAAGAACTTTTTTGGCACACCCCCGCCGGAAAACATTGAATGGAAGACAACGCCAAAACCACAGCAGTAGCAGTATCCAGGGAGACAGCGGTTGAGGACGAAAAGCTGGTACAGGACTGCCTGAACGGCGACGAAAAGGCCTGGAACCGGCTGATCGACAAGTACAAACGGCTGATCTATTCCGTACCTGTGAAGTACGGGCTGAGTCCCGACGACGCGGCGGACATTTTTCAAAATGTCTGCGTGGACCTGTTCACCAACCTCGCCAAGCTGAGGAAGATCGAGTCCTTGCGCTCCTGGCTGATTACGGTGGCAACGCACAAATGTTTCCACCACAAAAAGCAGAACCGCCAGGACGTTGAACTCGATGCCATGGAACAGGAGGTGGCGGAAGACCTTGCCGCGGCGCCGGAGATCATGCAGGAAGTGCAGGAAGAGCAGGCGGTCCGTGACGCCATCCAGCGGCTTTCGCCGCGCTGCGCCGAACTGGTAAAGATGCTCTTCTTCGAGCAGCCTCCGCTTCCGTATACCGAGGTGGCGAAGAAGCTTGGGTTGGCGACCGGATCGATCGGCTTTATACGCGGCCGTTGCCTGAACCGGCTGCAGAAAATTCTGGCGGAACTGGGATTCCTGAATGGCTGAGGCACAGGCATTCGCGCCTGATACCTGGATCTCCGAGCTCTCGGAGATTTCCGGTGAGGACGATCGTCGCGCGTTCATCGCTGCCCGGCCCGAGCTCCGCAGCAGTGACGCCGTCCAGGCGCTTTATGACGCGGTGGTCACGTTCGTGCGCATTGATGTGCAGAAGGCCGAACGCCTGGCCCAGGCCGGCGACTGGATCGCGTCTGAAATCAACGATCCCGCGGCGACGGCGCAAAGCGCGCGTGCTCTCGGGCATGTCCTCTACATCACGGGCAGGCACCGCCAGGCCATCAAGCAGCACGAACGCGCGCTGGCGATTTTTGAGGAGCTGGGGCGGGACCTGGACGTGGCCCGCACCATCAACGGCATGCTGCAATGCCTGATCTATGACGGCCAGTATGAGCGGGCGTTTCAACTGGTGGAACGCGGGCGTTCGATCTTCCACGCCCATAAAGACCGCCTGCGACTGGCCCGGCTGGACAGCAACATGGCCAACATCTATTACCGCCAGGACCGGTTCCAGGAGGCCGCTGAACTGTACGAGCGCGCTTATGGCGAATTTCTGGTGTGCGGCGAGCCTCTGGATATTGCCGCCGTGCTGCGTAATCTGGCCGTCTGCTACATCAGCCTGAACGAATTTGCCCGGGCGCAGGAAAGCTATCAACTGGCGCGACGGCATTGCGAACAGCACGGATTTTCTCTGCTGGTGGCGGAAGCCGATTACAACGTGGCTTATCTGCACTACCTGCGCGGCGAATACCTGCGCGCCATCGAGCTCTATGACCAGACACGCGTGCTGTGCGAGGAGCTTGGCGACCGCTATCACCGCGCCTTGTGCGACCTGGACGAGTCAGAGATCTACCTTGAACTGAACCTCACGGAAGGAGGAGAAGAGCTGGCCCGGGCCGCATTTTCGGCTTTCACCGAACTTAACATGAAGTATGAAGCGGCCAAGGCAGCCACGTTCTCCGCCATCGCCATCAGCCAGCAGGGGCATTATCAGGATGCCCTCCTGATCTTCGACGAAGCCAGAGAACTGTTCATCAAGGAGCACAATCAGCTCTGGCCCGCCCTGATTGATCTGTACAAGGCGCTGGTGCTCTATGAGGCGGGAGACGACGATCGCGCCGAAGACCTGGCCACCTCGGCTCTTGAGTACTTTGGCCCCTCCGTCCTGCCGGCCAAGGCGGCGCTCTGTGAACTGCTGCTCTCCGCCATTGAACTCCGCAGCTCCGATCCGGAGGAGGCCCGCCGTTACTGCAGTTTGGCCCTGGCCCGGTTGCTGCACGTGGAATCGCCGGCGGCGTACCAGGCTTATTTCATGCTCGGCCAGGCGGAAGAAGCCAGTGGAAACACCGAACTGGCCCGCCAGGCATATGAAAAGGCCTATCGCAAACTCGAGGACTTGCGCAGCCATCTCGGCAAGGAAGAGCTGAAAATCGCGTTTCTCAAGAACAAACTTGCGGTGTTTGAAGGCCTGGTCATTACCTCGCTTGCGGTGCATTCGCGCGTCTGCACGGAACACGACACCTTTGCCTATATCGAGCATGCCAAGTCCCGCAGCCTGGCCGATCTGATTGCCTTCCGTTCGTCA
>DATIWA010000258.1:0-11696 GCA_035465515.1 Candidatus Limnocylindrales bacterium
TCCTGCCGTTCGTACTGATTGTGGCCGGGCTGCGAAGGGCGATGGCGCAACCGCAGGTGTATCGCGGCAAGGCGGCAGGGTGGGCCCTGGCCGCGGTCTCGCTGCTGGTGCTTGTGTTTGGCGTATTTGGCTTCTATGAATCAAGGCACATTCCGGCGGCATCAGGAGCGCCGCAGGTAGGGCAGAAAGCCCCCGAATTTACGCTGCAGGACATCAGCGGCCGGCAAGTTTCGCTGTCACAACTGCTGGGCGAGCCCTTGCAAACATCGCGGACCGCTCCTCCCAAAGCGGTGTTGCTGGTGTTTTACCGCGGCTACTGGTGACCGTTCTGCAACCTCGAGTTACGAGGCATTGAAAAACAGCTGGCTGATTTCCAGAAGGCGGGGGTTCGTCCTGTGGCCATCAGTGTGGATGCCCCTGAAGTTTCGCGGGACCTGGCAAAGAAGGCGGGATACAGCTTTACCATCCTCTCTGATCCTGATACCCAGGTCATCCGGCGTTATAACCTGCTGCACACCGGCGGCGGGCCTGAAGGCCATGACATTGCCCGCCCGGCGGAGTTCCTGGTGGATTCGTCAGGTACGGTGCGCTGGACAAACTTTACCGAAGACATCCGTGTCCGCGCGCGGGCCGAAGAGATGCTGGCCGCGGCCCAGGCCATCCCTTAAGACCGGCAAAATCCGCGATTCCGCCTCCCCGGTGCCGCCAAACGCGGCAACGGTCTGCTCGCCCTTTCTCGCCGCGCCCGTCTATGGAGTGAGGAGTGGAACTGCTTGCACAAATTCAAACTGTTGTTGTGCGTATTGCTGTGTTCCCTTGCGGGGTACGCTCAGGATTCGGCGGCGGCGGAAGCGGCTTTCAAGGCGCAGCAATGGGACAAGGCCGCGGCAGAGTACACGAAGATCGCGGCCGCGCACCCCGGGGATGGACACGCATGGTATCAACTCGCAATGTCGCTCTACTCCGCCGGGCGGTTCGCTGAGGCCGCGCCCGCCTTTGAGCATGCGGCAGGGTTGAAATTTCTTCCGGTGATCAGCACTTACAACGCCGCAGCAGCGCTCGCGCGGGCCGGAAGGCGCGAAGAAGCCCTGGCCCGGCTGGAAAACCTTCCCGGACTTGGATACCGGGCGGCACGCCAGGTGGAGCAGGATGAGGACTTTGCGTCCCTGAGAAAAGAACCGCGATTCCAGGGAGTGCTGGTGGCCTTGCGCAACAATGCCGCGCCCTGCGAACACGCCGCCGTCAATCGGCAATTCGATTTCTGGGTGGGAGAGTGGGACGTGCAGACGCCGCAGGGGCAGCATGCCGGCGACAGCAGCGTGCAGAAAATCCTGGGCGGCTGCGTGGTCCTGGAGAACTGGAGCGGGAGCGGCTCCCAGGGCAAAAGCGTCAACATCTACAACCCGGCGCTGAAAAACTGGCAGCAGTTCTGGGTGGACGATGCGGGACGCGCCACTTTATACACTGGCGCACTGGCAGGGGATGAGATGCGCTACGTGGCAGAAGCCGGAGAGCAGAATGGGCCGGTTGCCCGGAAAATGACTTTCACCCCGCTGGGCCCGGACAAGGTACGCCAGTTGGGAGAGATGTCCACGGACGGCGGCAAAACGTGGACTGTATCGTACGACCTAATCTACGTCAGGAAGAAATAGCTGCCGCCGGGCCTGCTTCCATCTTTATCAGTCCGCAACTTTGATCAGCAGCTTGCCCGTGTTCTCTCCTTTGAAGAGCCTGAGCAGATGTTCAGGGAAATCGGCAAAGCCTTTGACGATTTCTTCGCGCGATTTGAGTTTGCCCTGGGCCAGCCATCCGGCCATCTCGCGCGCCGCTTCCGCGTAGCGCGATGCGTAATTGAACACGATAAAGCCTTCCATGCGCGCGCTGTTCATCAGCAGGGAGAGATAGTTGGTGGGCCCCTTGATGCCGGAAGTAGTGTTGTATTGCGAGATGGCCCCGCAGAGCACCACGCGCGCGCCGCGGGCCAGGTGAACAAGGACCGCGTCCAGGGTGTCCCCGCCGACGTTGTCGAAATAGACGTTCACGCCGTTGGGGCAGTGCGTGCGCAGGGCCTGCTTCAAGTCTTCGGCCTTGTAATCAATGGCGGCATCAAACCCGAGCTGGTCTTTGATGTAAGCACATTTTTCAGCGCCGCCCGCGATGCCCACCACGCGGCAGCCTTTGATTTTTGCAATCTGTCCCGCCACCATGCCGGTGGCGCCGGCGGCGCCGGAAACCACCACGGTGTCGCCGCTCCTGGGCGCGCCCACCTCGAGCAGTCCGAAGTAGGCAGTCATGCCGGTCATGCCGAGAACGCTCATGAATACGGGGAGGGGCGCCAGCCGCGAGTCAACTTTGTTCAGGCCTTTGCCGTCGGACACCGCGTATTCCTGCACGCCCAGTACGCCGGTGACGTGGTCGCCCACGGAGTAGGAAGGATTTTGCGAGGCGATGACGCGCCCAAGCGCGCCGGCGCGCATCACGGCCCCGATTTCGACAGGTTCGATGTACGTGCGGCCTTCATTCATCCAGCCGCGCATGGCCGGGTCAAGCGAGATGTAAAGGATCTTTATGACGACCTGCCCCGGCCCTGGATCGGGGACCGGCTCTTGCGTGTATTTCCAGTCAGATTTTTTGGGCAGGCCCATAGGGCGGGCGGCGAGGCGAAACTGATGATTGATCAAGTCCATGATTTTGCTCCCGAATGCCGGGCGAATCAGTATAAATCCCCCGGAAGCGAAGCGTTGCGCGGCTTGGCCGCAAAAAGTGACTGATAATCCGGGGAAGGCGTTCTACAATTCTCCAGGACCAATCAAGCCGGTCATTGTGGTGCAGTCCCAACGTCGGAGGTCATCCGCTTGCGTCATCCTTCGCTCTCTTTCATTTCACGCTTCATCATCATCGCAATATGTTTCTCAACCGCTCTGGCCGTGGCGCAACCGCAGCCGCAGAAGCCGCTCACGGTGGAGTGGATGTTCAGTCAGGACGCGAGGGGCGTCGCACAGGTGCCGCGCTTTGAGTGGCTCCAGGACGGCACGGCCATCGTCGAAGACACGCGGGTCCCGGAAGCTCAGAGGACTTTGGAGCGGTTCAATCCGGCGACCGGAGAGCGTAAACCGGCGCTCGACCGGGAGAAGGCCCTGGCATCGCTCAAGAAAGAGGGCTTTGGTGTGGACCTCAAGGCTGTGCCGCGCTGGCCGGTGACCTTCGACAGCACGGGAAACCGTGCAGTATATGAGTTGAGCCGGGACCTGTTCCTGCTCGACCTGCCGTCGGCAACGTTCACCCGCATGACCGTCACCGCGGAGGAGGAGAAAGACCCTCAGTTCTCGCCCGACGGGAAGAAGATTGCGTTTGTCCGTTCGAATGACCTGTACGTCTATGACATCGCCAGCAGGCAGGAGACGCGGCTCACACGCGATGGGTCAGGGACTACGCTCAATGGCACTCTGTCCTGGGTCTACTGGGAGGAAATTTTCGGCCGGCGCGACATCGGCTATTGGTGGTCACCCGACTCCAGGTCCATCGCCTATCTGCAAACGGACGAATCCGGGGTCCCCATCAGCACCTTTGTTGATTTTCAGCCGGTGGATGAACACATCATTCGCCAGGTCTATCCCAAGGCCGGAGAAAAAAACCCCCACGTGAGAGTGGGCGTGATGGACATTGCAGAACCCGGGAAAACGCGCTGGATGGACATCAGCGACAAGCCATATGAATGGCTCCTGCGGGTAAAGTGGCTGCCGGATTCGACCCGGTTGGCCATTGAGACCATGCCGCGCATCCAGACCGAGTTGCGGCTTTACTTTGTGAATGGCAGGACCGGCGACTTCAAACCAATCCTGACGGAAACCGATCCGGCATGGGTGAACATCAGTGACGATCTTTATTTCCTGAAAGACGGCGATCATTTCCTCTGGGCCTCAGAGCGTGACGGCTATATGCATCTGTATCGCTACAAAATGGACGGGACGCTGGTGAACCAGATCACCAAAGGGGACTGGGCAATGGCCTCGTCAGGCGGGGGAGCGTTCTGGGTGCGCCGGGCTGTGGTCGGAATCGATGAGACGAACGGGCTGGTATATTTCACCGCCCTCAAGGACTCCTCGATTGACCGCAATCTTTATCGCATAAAAATGGATGGGAGCCATCTGACGCGGCTTTCCTCCGAACACGGAACCCACCGTATCGCCATGTCGCCCGACACGCGTTTTTACTTTGATACGTACTCCAACATCAAGACCCTGCCTTCCCTGCGGTTGCACACGGCGGACGGCAGGGAGAAGCAGACGCTGGCAGCGCCGCGTCCGGAACTGCTTCCGGCGGGGATGCGCTATCCCGAGTTGACGACGATCCCGGCGGAAGACGGATTCGCCATGCCGGCACAGATCCTGAAACCGAAGGGCTTCAAGGACAAAACGAAGTATCCGGTGATCGTGCACGTGTACGGCGGCCCATCCGCTCCCACGGTGAGCAACGCCTGGCAGAACGGTTTGTTCTATGACGAACTGCTGAGCAACGAAGGGTACGTCGTGGTGGCTTTTGACAACCGCGCAGCCACGGCCATCAGCAAGAAATTGGAAGACACCATTGAGCCCCATCCCGGCGAAACGGAAACGGCAGACCTGGTGGCCGGCATACGCTGGCTAAAGAAGCAGCGCTGGGTGGATGGGGAACGCGTCGGAATCTGGGGATGGAGCGGCGGCGGCACCATGACGCTGAACGTGATGACTGCCTCAAAGGAAATCAAGGCCGGCATTGCCGGAGCCCCGGTGACCGACTGGCATTTCTACGATTCCAAGTGGGCGGAAGCTCTGATGAAGCTGCCGCAGCAAAATGCGGCCGAGTACGACCGCTCCTCGCTGGTGAAGCGGGCCGGCAATCTGACTGGGCGCCTGATGATGATCTTCGGCACCTATGACGATAATGTGCATCCGCAGAATGAGCAGGCCCTCATGAACGAGCTGATCAAGGCCCAGAAGCCATTTGAGGTCACTCTGTATCCCATGCGAAAGCACGGTTTCACGGACGCATCCGCGCGAGAGCATCTCGACAGGGCGATGATTGATTTCTGGAAAAGAAACCTTTAGAAATTACCGGAACCGTACCCCGGCATGCGCGGAAAACCAGCGCAGGCTGGGGTGCGCTGACGCCATTGATTCAGCGGTTCCCTCCGGGAGAGTAAAACTCTCACAACGAAACTTCTCACCGGGTCGGAACTGCTTCGGTTAAGCTGAAGATTGGCGCTTCGCTATATTATTTTCAACAAACCTTACGGCGTACTCTGTCAGTTCTCGGGCGGGGGAGAAACTCTGCGCAAATACGTTCCGGTCAAGGGTGTCTATCCAGCGGGCCGGCTCGATCATGACAGCGAGGGCCTGGTGCTGCTGACTGATGATGGCGCGTTGCAGCACCGCCTTACCGATCCTCGCTTTCAACATCCAAGAACGTACTGGGCGCAGGTTGAAGGCGTTCCAGACGCCGCTGCGTTGCGCGAACTGGCCGAAGGAGTGGTGATTCAAGGCCGCCGCACGCTTCCGGCGCGGGCACATCTGCTTGAGCATGAGCCTGAGTTGCCGCCGCGAAATCCTCCCATTCGATTCCGCAAAAGCGTGCCTGCAAGCTGGCTGGAGATCACTCTCATGGAAGGCCGCAACCGCCAGGTGCGCCGGATGACGGCCGCAGTAGGCCATCCAACGCTGCGGTTGGTTCGTGTGGCCATCGGCGCGCTGCGCCTCTCTGAACTCCAGCCCGGCCAGTGGCGCGAACTGACTAGTGACGAGTTGGAATCGCTCAAAGCCAGGGCTGCGGCGCAAGACCGCAGGTAGCGCCCTTAACCTTTTTCTGAAATGCTTAATGGGGAGGCCTGCGCCTCCCCTTTCGCGCTTCTGCGCGCGGAATCTCCAGGGTTACTGGCCGTTCAGCCGGCAGGATGTCGGTGCCTTCTTTTTCTCCTGGCAGGATCTCGCGCAAGGCCCACTGGATGCGTCCAACCGAATCCTCGATTAACTTGATCTGTTTCTCCTGCTCCGCATACGGGGAATAAGTGATGGCCTGGAGCGCGTTGCGCACGTGGTGGTTCATGGATGAGATTGTGCGGAGCTTTTCCAGCACTGTGCGATGCCGCCGTTGCTCGTACCAGAACACCACCAGGGCTGCCATGATGCCGATTACAAAGTCGTCAAGCGACTCAAAACTGATAAAAGCGTGCTTGTCCACAAAGGCTTCGATACTCGAGCCTGTCAGCGCGATTACAATCCCAATCACCACACTGATTCCTATCCGCTTTTCCAGGGACGGCACATGAGGATTCTTATACATTTGAGAGGGCCAAAACTTGCGGACGCTTATGTTCTTAACACATCTTTATCTCTTGCGAAAGCCCGGAATTCTACAGATGCTTGGGAAACTAAGACTTCACTGGCTCCTTCTTCTCGCGTTAATCATGCTGCCGAGTCCTTCTCCGGCACAAAGCGCAAGGACGCCGGAGTATGAGGTGTATGCCATCCGATACGCGGTCCTGCCGGATTTCCCCGTTTCCGCCCTGGTGAAGGGCGCCGACCCGGCGCGCAAGCTGGATATCGCCATGGTGATCTGGCTGGTGCGCGGCAATGGACGCAACATCCTCATTGATTCAGGCTTCTACCGTCCGCAGTTCCTCAAGCAGTGGACGGTCAAAGACTTCATCAAACCCTCGGAAGCCGTGGTCCAGTTCGGCGTGAAGCCGGAAGAAATTACTGACGTAATCATCACGCATATGCACTGGGACCACGCCGACGGCATGGACCTTTTTCCCCGGGCGCGCATCTGGATGCAGAAAGATGAGTACAGTTACTACACCGGCGAGGCCTGGCAGCAGAAGAATACCCATGGCGGCATTGATAAAGATGACGTTCTGACAGCAGTCAAACTGAACCTGGAAGGCCGCCTTGTCCTTGTCAACGGCGATGCGCAGGAAATTCTTCCCGGCATTACCTGCTACACGGGCGGCAAACACACCTACCAGTCGCAGTACGTCGGGGTAAATACCAGTGCGGGGACGGTGGTCCTGGCCAGCGACAACATGTATCTCTATGAAAACCTGGCCCGGCATCTGCCAATCGCCCAGACGCTCGATGCAGAATCCAACCTGCGTGCCCAGGACCGCATGAAACAGCTCGCCGCTAAACCCAGCCTGATCGTCCCTGGCCACGATCCCGCGCAGTTTGACCGCTTCCCCCGCGTCAACCGGCGCGCGGTGCGGATCCAGTAGCTGACGCCGCCTTTGGTGGCGCGCTTGCGCAGCGTTTGCATGTCAGATGAATTTCCGGTTCGCAAGTAAAATCGGGCAAACGGTTGCTGTGGGGCCGCATCCCACCCGGATATGCTTCCTTATCCCGACTGGCTGCGCGTGCTGGCGTGGCTCTATTTGGGGACTTCATTTATCTGTGCGTTCCTCATAGTCCTTGATGAATTCCGCCGGCCCCAAAAGATGTGGATCATGAATTTGGTCTGGCCGATCACGGCCCTGTACTTTGGCCCGGTGGCTCTTTGGGGCTATTACAAGTCCGGCCCCAAAATGACCAGGCAGCATTATGAGCAGATGCAGCGGGAAATCCATTCTGAATCCCGGCGCCAAAAAGGAGACGGAAGGCGAAACCAGGAGATTCAGCAAGACGACCCTTCACGGGAACAAGTCGCGGTTGCCGATACCCATTGCGGTGCAGGTTGTACCCTGGGCGATATTTCGGCGGAGTGGTGGGTGTTTGCGATGGGGCTGACCTTCTTCGGCGGTGAATTCGCAACGCGCATCCTGCTGGATTTCCTGCTGGCCTGGAGTTTTGGGATCGTTTTTCAATATCTGACCATAGTGCCCATGCGCGGGCTCTCTTTTGGTAAAGGCGTGCTCCATGCCATCCGCGCTGACACGCTCTCCATCGTGAGCTTCGAAATCGGCCTCTTCGCCTTTATGGCCTTGACCTACTACGTTCTCTTCCCGGCGCCTCACCTCAAACCCACCGAGGCGGTCTTCTGGTTCATGATGCAGGTCGGCATGGTCCTTGGGTTCTTTACGTCGTATCCGGTCAACAACTTCCTCATCAGAAAAGGCTGGAAGGAAAAGATGCCGCAGTACAAGAGCGACGTGGGAAAAAAGCTCCGGGAAGCGCAGATGCAGCAGGAGCGCGTTGCCTAGCGCGGTCCCCGGAAGGCCTGGTCTGAAGCAGGTGGGAAGCGCCTTGAGGAAAGCTCGCCTGATTCGCGGAAACTCTGGATTTCTCCCGCTCCCTCGTTTACCCTGACTTGCCGTTATCTCTGCACTTGTCTGGGGGACCCATGACCGCGCACTCGCGACACCCGCTCGTCCTGTCTGTTTTTCTGTTTACCGCCATCTTCGCTTATTCGCAAGCCAGGCCTCCTGCGAAGCGGGCTCAGGCGGCGAAGCATTCGGGCTCTTCATCGGCAAATCATAAGACGCCCTCCGCCACGGGCTCGCCTTTCTGCCCGGAGCTCCCCAGGATGGAACTGTTGCAGGGTTCAGCCGCGCAGGGCAACAACGCGGGGCCGGATTTTGCCCACGCCATGTGCACACTGGTGGAAACGCCGGCGGTCCCCGGCTACGAGCAGGAACTGGTTGGCAAGATCACCGGGCTGATAAAAGCCATCAGCCCGAAAAGCTATGCCTCCAGGACTGACAATCAGGGAAACGTAACCATTACCATCGGGTCAGGCGCTCCCCATCGCCTCATCGCGGCCCCGCTTGACGAGCCCGGTTTCGTTGTCTCCGGCATCACTCCCGAGGGGTATCTCACGCTCCAGCGTCTGCCCCAGGGCGGCAATCTCCCGTTGTTTAACGAACTCTACGCGGCGGAGCCGGTCAAGATCGGCACGCCGGACCACAAGTGGATCAATGGCGCTGTGGCCGGAATCAGCATTCACCTGCTGCCCCAGCGCCAGCATCCGCCCAGCATGGCCGACCTGGACAACATGTATGTGGACGTGGGCGCCACATCAGCCGCGCAGGCCCGCGCCGGCGGGGCGGACGTGCTCAGCCCCGTGGCCATCGATCGCAAGTTTTACATCGCGGGCGGGGAGTGGGCGGCGCCCGCCATTGGCGACCGCTTCGGCGCCGCTGCGTTGCTGGAAGTCCTGCGCAATCTTGACGCTTCAAAATTGAAAGGCACATTGACCCTCGCATTTGTGACCCAGCAGTGGCTGGGCGCGCGCGGGTTGCAGCGGCTGGTCTATCAGCTCAAGCCCGACGAGTTGATCTATGTGGGCCGCCTGATGCGCGTTCCCGCGCTTCCGCCCGGCCCCCCGGCCGTTCGTGAAGCCGCGCCTGCCTTCAATCATCGCCCTGGTGAGGGTGTGCTCATCGCGGAAGAAAAGCCTGACGCCGCGCTCAGCGGCCTCGGCGCCGACCTCAAGCAGCTTGCCGGGCAGAACAGGATCGCTTTCAATACAGACTTCTCCGCTCCGCTGTTGCCGCGCGGCGGATACATGCGCCAGCCTGATCTGCCCGGCCGCACCGTGCACCTGGCTGTCGCCACCGCGTGGCCCTCTACTCCGGCGGAAATGCTCAATCCGCATGACGTGGACTCCGTGGCCCAGCTTCTTGAACTCTATCTACAGGGTGAGCGGCGTCAATCCTCCATTCCCTACTTCCTCGACCGGGAGCCCTCGATCGAAAACAAACCTGCAACCGCGCCTTCGGCCGAGAGCATACTGAAGCAGCTCGTGGAAACCTATGGCGTAAGCGGCGGTCATGAAGCCAACGTCCGCGTGGCCGTAAACAAACTTCTGCCGGCGTGGGCCAGGCCGGTAACCGATGACGCCGGCAATCTGATTTTGCGCTGGCCCGGCAGCTCTTCGAACAAAGCGCCGCGTATCACGGTGGTCGCCCACATGGATGAGATCGGTTATGAAGTCCATTCCATCCTGCCGGATGGCCGCCTGGAACTGTCAGGGGAAGGCGGCGGCGTGCCCGCCTATTTCCTCGGCCATGCTGCGCTGGTGCACTCGGGATCGCATATGTTTCCCGGGGTGCTCGAATTGCCGGAAGGCTGGGACAAGGCTGGTTTCCAGTGGCCGCGCGGCCCGCGCATGACGGTCCACATGGACATCGGCGCCGGCAGCGCCGAGCAAGCCGCCAAGTGGGGCATCAAGGCCGGCGACTTCATTACTATTCCCAAGCAGTACCGGAAACTCATGGGGTTGCGCGCCAGCGCGCGAGCCTTTGACGACCGCGTCGGCTGCGCCGCCCTGCTGGCTGCCACCTGGGCGCTCGGGCCGGCCCTTGCGGGGCGCGACGTGACCTTTATATGGTCAACCAGCGAAGAGCTGGGCCTGCTGGGGGCGGCCGCGGCAGCCAAAAAGTTCGACGCCGAAGGCCGCACGCCCGACTACGTCTTCGCCGTTGACACGTTTGTCAGCTCCGATTCGCCGCTGGAGGTCGCGCGCTTTGGCGACGCCCTGCTCGGCCACGGTTTTGTCGTCCGCGCCGTGGACAATTCCAACATTGTGCCGCGCAGCCTGGCGGAGAAAATTGTCTCCATGTCGCGCGCCGGCAAAATTCCCGTGCAGTATGGCGTCACCGGCGGAGGCAATGACGGCGCTGCGTTCCTGCTCTATGGCGCGACCGATGTTGCCCTCGGCTGGCCCTTGCGTTACTCACACTCTCCCGGCGAAGTCATTGACGTGCGTGACCTCGATGCGCTGGCGAAGATCGTGGCCACTGTAGCGCGGAGTTGGTAGCGCGGCCTTTCCAGGCCTGTAATCAGGATTCAGGCGGCATTCTGCCCGGCATTCACCAATCCGGGCTGCCGCCTGTTCCGTGCTCCTTCCGAATGTGAATAACAAATGTAACTTTCTGTCGGGCCGCAAATCTAAGAGTCCATGGAGCCCGCCGGGGAATCTATAGCTAGTTGAGTCACGGAGATGAAGATGTTTTGCAGCAAAAGAAGTCAGAGCGCCCGCCAACAGACAGGCGTCTATGCGACCCGCGATGATTTCCGCAGGATTTTCACCGAAGATATGGCTGGTCTGCACCTGCTGGCCTACCTGCTGACCACCGACGAGGAAAAAGCCGAGCAGTGTTTCGTTGCCGGGCTGGATGACACCATCAAAAGCAACCCTGTCTTCAAGCAGTGGGCCCGCTCGTGGAGCAAGCGCGCCATCATCAAGAACGCCATCAAGGCCGTGGCTCCGCTTCCGGGCGAACCCCGCGTCGCCGCGCCGGCCGCCGTGGACCCGCAGGTCGGAGACCCTGAAACCGACGCTCTCATCACTGCGGTCGCGCAGCTTCCGGCATTTCAGAGATTTGTATTCGTTATGTCCGTGCTGGAAGGCTACGCCGTCACAGAGTGCTCCACCTTGCTGGCCTGCACCGCATCCCAGGTTGTCGAAGCCAGGTCGCAGGCTTTGACCGCGGTCTCCGTGGCCCGCACACCCGCGGCTGCTGCCGCAATGAATCCTGTTGTCTCCTGGAAATCCCTCTTCACGTCGGCGGAGGTGGCCTGAAGGCGAACTAAAATCCCCGTTCCTTCATCCTCTTCACCACGCCCTTGAGAAGGCGCTCGCTGATGGTTCCAAAGGGCTGGTCACTCGTCAGGTAGGTCCAGGTTGCGCCGCGCTGCTTTGGCGCCGCGCCGCTCGTTCCGGCATCGTCCAGCCGCCGCGCCGATTCCTCTTCAATCCGCGTTTCCAGTTCGTGAAACATCCTG
>DATIWA010000259.1:0-5192 GCA_035465515.1 Candidatus Limnocylindrales bacterium
TCCCAGCGTCGTTGGTGCAGCATCTCTATCTGTGCCGCGCGCAATGCAGCCGCCGGAGACAGGCCGCCTTTTTCCATGCCGCGGTAAAAGCCGGTCATGAGTTGTGCGGTTGCCGCGTCGGCGACACTCCAGAGGCTCGCCACAACCCGGCTTGCGCCTGCATACATAAAGCCGCGTGTCAGCCCGATCAGCCCTTCGCCGTGGACTTCCTTGCCCAGTCCGCTCTCGCAGGCGCTAAGCACCACCAGGTCGGCATTGAGCTTGAGGTTGTAAATATCCGGCAACTGGAAGAACCCATCTTCCGCCCGGCCGCGCTGGTCAACCAGGGACAGCACCAGCCCGGACAGTTCCGGATGCTCGCTGTTCAAAAGGCCATGCGTGGCGAAATGTACAATGCGGAACTGCTTAAGTGCGCCGCTGAGCGCGGTGGCCCGGCTGGCATCGAAATCAACCGCCTTCATGGAACCGCCAGCCGGCGCCAACGCCAGGATAGCTTCGGCTTCCTGGCGCGAGTAGCGCAGACGCGGCAGCGCGACCCGCCCCCCGCGACTGAATCCAAGGTCAAGCGCTGAGCGGGTCAGAGCTTCCCTGGAGGCCGATTCCTGCTCCCCGCTGTCCCGTGGAAAAGCTTGTCTGGCTTCCAGCCTTTGCGCCACTACCCTGGGATCCGTTTCCGCAAACACCGGGTCGGCTATTACCGCCACCGCTTTGGGGGCCGGCTCGCGCTGCGCTTCTTCACGGCGCAAACTGGCCAGCACTGACGCAGACGGCAGGTTCACAATTTCATGCGCCAGAACCAGCGGCTGGGGGTGCGCTCCCGCGCGTGCCCTTTGCGGATCAGGCAACATGGCGAAGGGAATGTACTGCAAGGCGCCGTCGGCCACGATCAGCAGCCGCTTGTTCTCCAGTTGCGCCGCGGCGGGACCCAGCACAAGCCGGCTTAGAACTGCTGCGGCCGCCGGGAACTGACTCTCGGCGCGTGCCACCCGCTGTTGCATTTGCAGTGCGCTTTCCCCGGACGTCGTTTTGTTGCGTTCGGTCAGCAGATCATAGACGCGGCGCGCTGCTTCTTCGATTTTGGCGCGGCCAGGCAGCTCAAACGTCTGCAATGAAGTTGCGCTCAAGATTAACAGGTAACTCCGCCGTTCCCCCAGCGTGTATTCAAGCAGGAGAGTCTGGGGATCGAGCAGGTCGTGCTGTACGGTGGCGGCGGAAAGCTGTAGCCCGCCGGTGAGCGCGACGTACTGCGGGCTGGTTGCGCGAATCCGTCCTTCCACTTCCTCGCGTTGCAGAGCCAGGTCGCCAATCTCTTTCTCCACCACGCGGAGCTGTTCCGGACTGGCGTTGCCGGCCAGCAGGGCGGAGCGCCGTGCGGACTTGGCTGTCATTTCTTCCTGGATCTTTTGCGCCCGCTCCAGCAGCCTGGCATCGGCGCCCTGGCGCAAATCAACGTGCGCCGACGCCAGCAGGTCCAGCAGCGTGCGCGCGCGTGAGAGTTCCAGGACCTCAAAGGCCCGGCCCGTCTGCCGGCGCCGCATCAGCAGCTCGATATAGTCGCTGTAATAACCCTCGAGTCCGGCGCGGAATTCCGCCCGGACCTGGTTGCTGCCGCCCAGTCGCCGATATGCGACCTCAATCTCTTTCAACGCCCTCTCGTAGAGCGCTTCCGCTCGCCCGAATTCCTGGTCACCCAACTTGAGCCGGGCCAGCCGGGCAATGGTGTCCGCCTGGTCCATGCTGCCTGGAGCGGTCCGGCCGAGAATGTCTGCTGATTCGGAGTAGTACCGTTCTGCTTCCTGATTGCGCCCTCTCGCGGCAGCTATCTTGCCCAGTTCGCGCGTAAGATCGCCCGAATAGCGCCCTTGCGGCGATAATTTCTCCGCCAGCGTCAGAGCGTGGCGAAATGTTTCGTCGGCCTGGACTAAATCCGGTTTTTCTTCATACATCAGCCCCAGCAGGCGCAGCGTATCCACCACGAACGGGCCGTCCGGATTGAGCTTTTCATACATCGCCAGAGCACGGCGAAAATAACCTTCTGACTGGTCCCACAGCTTGCGCCCAGTGGCGATCATCCCCAGCGTGTTCAGGCTGGACGCCGCGCCGTATCCTGCGGGATTCAGCTTTGTCTGGATTACAAAGGCACGTTGCGCCGCTTTTTCCGCTTCAGTGAGATTTCCGCGCTCACGCAGCATCAATGCCAGCATCTGAAGTGCGTTCGCGTGCGCATCGCTGCCGGGCATGCCTTTCGCGGCCACCGCCACGGCCCGGCGAGCATACTCCTCCGCATGGAACAAATCGTCGCGCTGGTAGGCGATGGCGCGAAGAAACTTCAATGCCATGACCATCTCCCCGCTTTGTGGCGACACCTCCTGCAGGAGCGCCAGCGCCTCGTGGGCAGTGGCCTCACCCGAGACATAGTCTTCCGAGTTCATTGCATTCATCGTCTGGGCCAGCAGCACCTGGGCGAAGGCCAGGCTGTGTGGCGCTTCCCGCTGCACCAGCCCCTGCGCGCGTGAGAACAGCTCGCCGGCCTTCACCGTGTTTCCCTGGTTCATGGCCGTGTAGCCCGCGGCCTCACAAGTGGCTGCCAGGGCCAGTGGGCTGTTGGATTTTTCTGCCTGCTCAATCGCAGAATAAAAATAGCTCTCGGCTGTCCGCCAGTTGCCGGAGTCAGCGGCAGCCCTGGCCCAGCCGACGCGAATCTGCCGGCATGCTTCCGGTCCGGCGCCGCCACAATCCCCGGCGGCCTGGGAATAAAACCGATCAGCAGCGCCAAACTGGTTGGCATGGTCAAACTCGAAACCCGCATGCATCTTGACCCACGACGAAAACCACTGCGGAGCCGTCCTGCCTGCTTTTTGTGCAAGCTCCGTAAAAAGCTCCGCGGCCTGAGAGTATTGCTTCTGTTCAAGAAGCTGGTGGGCGTGGCGTTCCTTCGCCGCGGTGTCCGGGGCCATTGCCGGATGAGTGACCAGGTTCCACCGGCCAGGCAGCAAAGTCCAATCGCGCTGGTTGTTTCCTCGGGCGCCATGCAGGATCACCGGCCCACGGGGAGACTGCTCCGCCGCCACCCAGTTCAGGTCGAAGGGCGAAGCCAGTTCACCGCCGGCTTCTCCGCGGGTCCAGCTCAGG
Organism: Candidatus Limnocylindrales bacterium; assembly: GCA_035465515.1. GTDB lineage: Bacteria > Acidobacteriota > Terriglobia > Terriglobales > Acidobacteriaceae > Angelobacter. The sequence goes on from DATIWA010000259.1 coordinate 3,133, forward strand.
AGCAGATCATCAGGCTGAATGCCGGCGCGGTCGGGCGCGGACTGTGGCTCAACCTGCTCCACCACGAGTCCCTTCCCGGAAATGGTTGTGCCGGCCTGATTGGCGGCCTGACTGGCAGCGATAGGAGGCGCGCCCCAGCAGAAAACAGCCAGGAACACTCCAGCCATAAGGCGGGAAATCCAATGCGAGTTGCTGCTTCTCCTGGTCATCTCTGGGACAGCGAACCGTTCCGCAGTCAGATGGTGATTCCCAACTGCCAGAACAGAAAGCTCCACAGGTCCACGGCGTCTTCCACCAGTTTGTTCACCGGCTTGCCCGCGCCATGCCCCGCTTTTGTATCCACGCGAAGCAGCAATGGCCGCTCCGGGCCGTTCGCTGCCTGCGCCTGCATCAACGCGGCCATTTTTATTGCGTGCATCGGGTCAACACGCGTATCAGTGTCGGCGGTCATAAAAAAGGTCGCTGGATATACAGTATTTGCGTTTACATGATGATACGGCGAATAGGGGTAGATGTGCTGAAAGTCCTGTGGATTTTCCGCCGACCCATATTCCGGTATCCACAGCCGGGCAATCTGGAAATTGTGGTACCGGAGCATGTCCAGAAGCGGCACCTGGCAGATGGCGGCGCGAAACAGGTCCGGTCTCTGGGTGATGGCAGCCCCCACCAGCAGCCCGCCGTTGCTGCCGCCCTGGATGGCCAGATGGTCTCTATCAGTCAGTTTCTGCGCGATCAGAAACTCCGCCGCGGCAATGAAGTCATCAAAGACGTTCTGCTTGTGCTGTCGCATGCCGGCCTGGTGCCACTCTTCACCGAATTCGTTTCCCCCGCGCAACTGGACGTCAACATAGATTCCGCCATGCTCCAGCAGCACGAGCATTGCATTACGGTTGAACACCGGCATGCGCCCCACGTTGAAGCCGCCGTAGCCGGAGAGCAGCGTCGGTCGCTTGCCGGTCCGGGGGAGCCCCTTGCGGCTGACCACGAACATCGGGACCCGCACCCCGTCCCTGGAGTTGAACCACGCCTGTTCCACCTGGTATTCGCCGGGATCAATGCCGGACTCAATCCGGGCCCAGATCTCAGGCTTGCCCTCCAGACTCACCTTGTACACCGTTGTGGGTACTGCGAACGAAGTGAACCCGAAGAATGCCTCATGGCTGTCCCACCTTCCGCCCAGCGGGGCAAAGATGCTGCCCAGCGTTGGCATCGGCACGTCAGCAACGGGTTCTCCGGCCAGCGTCGCGATGCGCAGCTGGGAAGCGGCATTTCTGGTGGAGCGCAGAAAAAGCCGCTCGCCGATGATGCTGGTTTCTTCGATCACAGCATCGCTTTCCGCGATGAGTTCCTTCCAATGCTGCCGTCCCGGACTTTCGCATTCCGCCTTCATTACGCGGAACCGTGATGCGCCGTCATTGGTGGTGATGTAGAGCTGATCGCGAAAAATATCAGCGTCATACAAAAAGTCCTGCCCGCCGGTAAGGCGGACGAACTTGTTCTCCGGCCCCGTCAAGTCCCGCAAAAACAGCTCGCTCTTGGACCAGCCCTCGTCCACTCTTACAAGCAACCACCTGGCGTCCTCGGAAATGCGGACGCTGGGCCAGTGCTCAGGAGCCATGCCCTCGCCGAAAATGATCGGGTCGTTGAGCCCATCGGCATTGGCGCTGCTGCCGAGCGCGTGAAAGAAGACATGGCGGTTGTACATCTCCTGTCCCTCGGGAACATCGCCCGGCCGAGGATAGCGCGTGTAGTAAAAGCCGGAGCTGTCCGGCAGCCAGGCCACGCTGGCGGCGCGCGTGCGCCAGATTTTTTCCGGAAGCATTTTTCCGGTGTCTGTCTCAATGATCTCCAGGGTGCTGATTTCAGACCCGTTCGGTGAAGTGCCATAGGCCACGAGCTTGCCGTCGTCCGAGGGGTAGAACCAGTCCAGCGCGATGGTGCCGTCCGGCGCCGTCGCGTTGACGTCAATCAGGGCCCGGTCCTGCCCGTTGACTCCTTCGCGCACGTAAACCACCGGCTGGTTCTGCCGGCCGTCGCGCCGCGCATGAAAATAGTATTTG
>DATIWA010000260.1:0-9457 GCA_035465515.1 Candidatus Limnocylindrales bacterium
GGCTTCGCCATCATGGGCGCATTGCACGCCATATCCTTCATTGCGCAGCCGGTCACTCAAGGTCATGCACAGCGCCTCTTCATCTTCAATCAATAGAATATTCTGTTCCATCCGACTCCCGCTGCTGACTATGCTTTCGCCTCTTCGCGCACTGCATCCACCGTTCCGGCCGCCGGCGCCTTTGCCACAGGAAGGTGCAGAACGAATGTGCTGCCCTTGCCAGCTTCGGTTTCCACCGTAAGCCTGCCGCCCATGCCCTCTGAAATGCTCCTGGCAATGGACAGCCCCAGTCCTGTGCCCCGGATCTGGGCCGCGATCACCGCCGAGCTGCGGAAAAACGGTTCGAAGACATGACGCAGTTCGGCGGGCGGAATGCCCGAGCCCCTGTCCTGGACTGCGATTTCCACATGTCTGCGCTTTCCATCGCCTTCGCCCAGGGCTGCGTGAATGCCGACCCATCGCTGCTCACCGCCGTATTTGACGGCATTGGTGATCAGATTTTGCAGGCAGTGCGCAAGCGCCGCGCGGTCACCCATTACCACGGGAAGCCCGGGATCAATCCGGCATTCCATCGTGACCCCGGCTGCCTGAATAATTTCGGCCGTATTGGCACAGGCATCCTGAATGATCCCCGCGATCTCAATGAGGGCAAGATTGTAGCGGTAGCGATCATTGCGGGTGGCTGCGAACATGAGCACCTGCTCCACCAGATGGACCAGCTGGCGAGCAGACTTCCTGATGGCGTTGCCGTATTGCTGCATCTGCTGCCGGCTGGCGACCAGACCGTCGGCCATGTTGTCTGCGGCCGAGCATATCACCGCGAGAGGAGTGCGCAATTCATGGGAGACGCCGGCCACAAACTCCATCTGCAGCCTGGCCAGGGCTTGCGCTCTCCGGCTGCTCACGAAGAGCATGATCATGCTGGCTGCAAGCAGCAGAAGCACGGCAAAGCTGATGATCAGGTCACGGCGGCGCATCCCTGCCACGGCGGCATCCAAAGAACCATCACGGTGCCGGGCCAGCAGGTGCCAATCGTCATCATCCGCGCTGTAGTGGATCGGCTCAATGCGCACCGGCCACGCCGACGCAAGATCGCTGGTCTCGTGAAATTTCCCATCCGGAGTCTGGGTGTGATAAGTAGGCAGCAGGATCATGTCAATCCCGCGCAGCGTAGGGCCGTACGGCGCTCCGAATACCCTCAGGTTCTCGTCCGGCTCAGCCCCACCGTTTCCCGGAAACCTGGGGTCGCTGGTGTAGATAAGCGAATGTTGCTCCGGACCTCCCATGACGGCGACTTCATAGGTCGAACGTTTGGATGTTCCGAAATACCGCGTCACCAGTTCAGGCAGGATATGGTCGCGGAGCGCCTTGCTGTCCAATTCCACGATGACCCAGTCAATGACGCTTGGTCCCGCATGTAATTTTTTGTCCACCAGGGTGCGGTATACCGGCTGCACCAGCGCAGGCACGTCCTGGTCAACCATCACAGGAAACTGCCTGGCCAGATCGTCTGATTTGGACTCGGCCCCATGGCGGTCAGGAACAGCGCCGCGAAGCTCCTGAGGAGATTTGAAATGGGTGGCGGCCACGGCGAGGTCTTCCGAGATGGACTGAATGCGCTCACGCAGGCGGCCATAGCCAGCCGGCCACGCAGTCGCGGTGAATTCGCCCCTGGCCGCATCCAGATGCAGCAGACGGGAATTGAAGGCATCCTGGTGTTCCAGCAGGTAGACGTTGCGGACGACAAAGGGATGAGCGGCAACGCGGGTCCAGGCAGCGTACTGCTGGGCGTATTGCCTGCGCCGCTCGCGCGACGGCGCCGCCGGCTGAACCTGGAGACGTAAGCAGAAGCCGGCAATTTCGCGATAGAGATCGTCCCGCCAGCGCATCATGGTGGTCTCCAGGTCCACCTCCATGCGCTCACTGGTGGCCCGGCTCACCTCGTTGCTCCAGCGATACTGCAGCAGGGCCAGCGTAATCAGCACCGCGGTCATTACCAACACCACGGCGCCGGAAAACCAACGGTCTCCGAACGACAACTTCATAAGACTCATCATCGCGCGCCGGCGAAACCAGCAGGACCCGGAGGAGGTTTCCGGCAGCGCGTTTCAGGGCACACTTCTTCCTGATGCGGGAATTTCTGGCTTTCTTATTATATTTCCGGCTACATGTCCGAATCGGTGACCGGGGCAATATTTTCAAGGCGCCCATACCTCGACCATAGTGAGAGGGTAAATCTTGAGCCGGCGGCTGGGCGCCACCAAGTTGTCACATTCTAGACATCGCCCTTGGCCTGGCGATGTAAATTCCATGTAAAAGAACCAAACCATCACAGCGTCAAATGACGGTGACAACAAGCCGAGTCTTGGAGGGCTTCAAAAAAAGGCCGCGTTTCAAGCGGGTAAACGCGGCCCACATTGCTCGCAAAGACTCTCTTTGTCGCTATGAAACCATGAATCCGGAAACTCGGCTGTAAACTCTGGGTAAATAAACCTTTAGCGCAATCACACTTGCGGCGTGATGCTCAATGCCTGCCGCGCCACGGGTGCGACAGCGGCGCGGACGGTGAACCAAGGCATCCTTAAATGATTTTGCGCGGCTTCTTGCGGCAGTCCTCGCAAATACCGTAGATCTGGAAGGTGTGGCGCGTGGCGTCAAAGCGATGTTTGCGGGCAATCTCTTCCTGCAACTTGCCGGCTTCCGGAGAGAAAAACTCGACGGAAGCACCGCAGTCCGTGCAGACCATGTGGTGGTGGCTGCGGCGGTTGAACTGGTGCTCGTAGCGGGTAACGCCGTCATGAAAGGCCACCTCGCTGGCCAACCCGCATTCCGCCAGCAGCTTGAGCGTGCGATAGACGGTGGTGAAGCCGATCTTTGAGTCCTTCTTCCTGACCAGCCGAAAAAGTTCATCCGTAGCAAGGTGATCCCGGGTTTCGAGAAAGGTGCGCAGGATTGTGTCGCGCTGCTCCGTGTGCTTGAGCCCAACACGTTTCAGGTGATTGAAAAAGATTTCCTGGGCCTCGCGCATGGCTTCCCGCGTGGGCGGGGCGTGGTCGTCAATCCGTCGTTGCAGCATAGGCTCGGAGAATACAAATGAAATTGAATTTCATTTTCAATTATGACACAGAGCCCCGGAAAGAAGTTTGATTTTTGTGCGCGGCGCTTCCGAATACCCGATTGTGCGGGCCCCCTCCTTCCCTTACAATCGCACACCATGGTCACCTCCACGGTCGCTGCTCCTGCCAAGCGCCGCAGTGTCTGGCGCGCGCTTTTCAAGTTTCTTGCCCTGGTCTTCTTCCTCGTTCTGCTTACCATCTGTCTTGCCGGCGCGTGGTTTTACCACGCAGCGCATTCGGCGCTGGCGCAGATCGACGGCGCCATCGCTGTGCCCGGGCTCCAGTCGCCTGTGGATGTCACGCGGGACGCGCATGGCGTGCCGCACTTCACAGCGGCCAATCTCAAAGACCTGTTCTTTGCGCAAGGGTATGTCACCGCGCAAGACCGGCTCTGGCAGATGGATATGACCCGGCGGGCCGTGGCCGGCGACATGGCGGAGGTCCTGCCCGCCAGCAGCGGACCGGCGGCGCCGCCTTCGCGCTCCACTTCCGCCCCGCGTCCGAGCACATCATGGGTTGATTACGACAAGCGACAGCGCATACTGCGTCTGCGCGCGGTGGCTGACCGCGTGGCCGCGCAGCTTCCCGAGCGCGACCGCGGCTTTTTTGCCGCCTACGCAGAGGGCGTCAATGCCTACATTGACCAGCATCACGACAATCTGCCCATCGAGTTCCGAATGCTGCGCTACGCGCCGCGCAAGTGGACAATTTCCGACTCCGTGCTGGTGGGCATCGGCATGAGCCAACTCCTGAACCCGCAGTATGAGACGGAATACATGCGGGAGAAGATCTCTCAGCGGCTCTCGCCTGAACTCATGGCGGACCTCTATCCGGCAAGCTCGTGGCGCGATCACGCCCCGGCCAGCGACGCCGTGCCAGGCGGTCCTCCGCCGGCGGCGCCCCGTTCGGCAAGGCATGCCGCATCGACGGCCAAGACCATCAGCAACTCCTTGCACGACCTGCCGGACCTGCCCTACTTCCCTTTCGGCTCGCGCGATTGTGAAGCCTGCCTACCTGGTTCGAACAACTGGGTCATTTCCGGCGCCCACACGGTCACGGGCAAGCCGCTGCTGTCGAATGACATGCATCTGCCGCACCGGGTACCCGGCGTCTGGTATGAAGTCCAACTCCACTCCGGCGATTTCAACGTGGAGGGGTTCACACTTCCAGGAATGCCGTTCGTGATTGTGGGACACAATCAGCGCATCGCCTGGGGCTTTACCAACCTCAACCCTGACGTCCAGGACCTGTTCATTGAGAACTTCAATGCGGCGGGGGAGTACGAGACCCCGAATGGATGGCAGAAGCCGGAGAAATCCCACGAAGTCATTCACGTGAAAGACCAGCCCGATATTGAGTTCGACGTGACGATTACGCGCCACGGGCCGATCATCAGCAGCCTGCTTCCCGGCGAGAGCCGGCAGATCGCCCTGCAATGGCTGGTCTATGACACGAGAGAGATCAGCATTCCGCTGTTCGACCTGGACTCGGCGCAGAACTGGGAGCAGTTCCGCAAGGCGCTCTCAGTGTTTGCCACGCCGTCACAGAACGTAGTCTACGCTGACGTGGACGGCAACATCGGGTATCAGCCGATGGGCTTTGTTCCGGTGCGCGCGGCGGGCGATGGCACCGTGCCCGTCGCCGGCGCTGACGGCAAGCACGACTGGACCGGCTACCTGCCGTTCGACAAGCTCCCGGCCGTCTTTAACCCGCCGGTAGGAATCATCGCAACGGCCAATTCCAGGATCACGCCGACGGGCTATCCTTACCTGCTGGCTACACAGTGGTTCCCGCCTTACCGCACCGAACGTATCTATAAAGTCCTGGAGTCGGGCAAGAAATTCAGCGAGGCGGACATGCTGGCCTTGCAGACCGACGTTACGTCCACCTACGACCAGTTCTTTGCCGACCGGTTTGTGTACGCCATCGACCACAGCCAGAAGGCGACAGCTAGAACACGCGAGGCCGCCGATATCATGCGCGGCTTTGACGGACGCATGCTCGCGGATTCCGCCGCACCGACGATTGAAGTGGGCGCCCGCATTGCTCTATGGCAGATCCTGCTGGAACCCAAGCTCGGACGCACATGGGAACGCTATGAATGGTCCGAAGCAGCGGTGGCGCTGGAGAACATTGTGCACGAGCAGAACGACCGCTGGCTGCCTCCCGGATACAGCAACTTCAATGACGTGCTGAATGATGCCGTGGCGCGCGCCGTGAAAGACGGCCCCTCTGACCTGAAATCATGGAAATACGGCAACCAGTATCCTGTGGTGATCAATCACCCGCTGTTCGGGGCCGTGCCGGGCCTGCGCAACCTGAGCGCCCCGGGCCGCAATCCGCAATCCGGAGGAGGTTACACGGTGAAGCAGGTGGGCCGCAGCTTTGGCCCTTCGGAACGCATGACCGTGGACTTCTCCAATCTGGATGGTTCGACCTTCAACCTGGTGATGGGAGAATCAGGCCAGATCCTCAGCCCCTATTACATGGACCAATGGCCCGCATGGTACGGGAACACTACCTTCAAGCTGGCGTATTCGGACATGGGAGTGAAATCGGCAAAATCGCACGAGCTGACCCTGACACCGAAGAGCGCACCGTAGCTCCTCTCGTCTGCGATCTTTGAGTGCCGGCAGAAGGAGTTCAACATCCTATGCGGATGTCGAACTCCTTGCTGAAGCCAATCGCTCCGAGGTTCGGGCTACCTCTCCGGCATTTCCGCTCAACCGCTAGTTGGTAATGGTGAGCGGGAAGTTGAGGATTTGACCTCCTTTTGTGGATTCAATGCTGATCGTTTTCGTCGGGCCGGGGGTGACGGAAGAGTTCTTGAGCCTGAAATCAAAGGCCCCCAGCGTATCCACAGCAATTGTGCCGAGCACCGGTGAAGTAAGGTCCGGTCCGTTGTGGATGGTGATGGTGTTACCCGGACCGGGGATGGTGCTGGTGCCTTTGATTCTCCACTCGCCGGTCGTTCGGAACGAGGCTGTGATAAGGGCCAGGGTATCCGGGCTGACAACGGTTACCGTCACGGTGCCGGGGTTGCTGGCCAGACCGTTATTGTCGCTGACCGTATATTCAAACGTTATGTTTCCGCTGCTGCCGGGAGCCGGCGAGAAAGTGATGGTCCCGTTGAGGTTGGGAACAGCATCGCCGCTGGCGGGCGGCGTGACGATGGTGACCGTCAGCGGGTCAAGCGTATCGCCCGCGTCGGGATCACTGTCATTTGCCAGGACATCAATGGTCACGGCCGTGGTCACGCTGGCCGTGGTAGCGTCAGGATTGGCTACCGGCGCATGATTTACGTGCGCCACGGTGAATGCAACCGTCGCCACGTTGGAATCAACACCCCCAAAATTATTGATGTAGCTGAAGCTGTCCGGGCCGGAGTAGGCAGGGGCAGGAGTATAGATTGCCGCACCGGTCAGCGAATCGAGGACAACCGTGCCATGCAGCGGATTGGCCAGGATTCGCGGCGTCACGCCCATGTTGGGCATGTCGTTTGCCAGAATGTTGATGGTTGAAGCCACGTCCGCCGGCAGGAAGCCGCCAATGATGTCGTCCGCGGCGTACGGTGCGGTTGCGCTGTAGGTAAAAGTGCCCAGGGTGACCTTGCGAGTGTCACGCCCGCCCCAGCTCGAAACAACCGTGATTTCCGCCGGAGGAAGCGGCGTTTGTACGGTGAGCTGTCCCATGCCGTCCAACTGGCCAAAGCCAAGGGCCATCAGCATAGGGGGCGCGACCTGGTCTCCCGAGGCAGCTTGTATCGTGAGCATTTGCGTCGCCGGGTCCCAGTTGGCCGCAATGACCTGCACTTCATCCACCAGGTCAGTCTCGGTGAAAGTGACCGGAGAATCTGAACTGTTGGTGATGAGCAAGGATGCCGGAATCGAATTGGGATTAGTCAGCTGCGCCTGGGCAAAATAGCGGTTGCCCGCCTTGGACATGACGGTCCCGCGGCAGTTGGTGCCGGTGACTGAGAGAATGGGCTCGGGGACGCCGATGGCCGGAGTGGCATTGGCAAAGACGTCCGCCTGCGCCGAGGATGCGTTGCGCCGGTAGGTGGCGCGGGTGACCTGGACCGGGCTGGGCACGGGCGCCAGATGCACGCGCCCCATGAGCGTGAACTGATCGGTTTCGATAAAGTCAATTCCCGGACCGCCGATATTGGGGCCTTCAATGCGAAATACGTTTGTCCCGAAAGGGCTGCCGGTGATTGGGGTGGTGACCAGCGGATCGGTCAGGAAGGTGTTGCCGCCGTTCAGCACAACCAATGGCAGCGGCGCGCCTCCGGCGGTGGCGGATGCGCGCAGGAACGTGGTGATCTTTCCGTTGAGCGCCTCGACGAAGTTGCCCGCCGTGAGGCCGATGTCATTGGTGAAATTGATTGTTCTCACGCCGGCGGGCACGTCCGGGAAAACCTCGACGCCAAAGGGATGGATAATGCGATAGGTCCCGCCCGGCGAGGGGACATCTATGCGGATACGCAGGCGCGCGAACACCATCTGGTCGCCCGCCACCACCGGCCCGTTGAGGAACGCGCCTTCCAGCGCCACCAGCATCAATGCGTTGCCGCCGCTGGGCAGATTCATCGTGGAAGTCGCGTTGAAGAAGAAGAATTCATCGGGAAAATTGTTGGGAAAGGTAATCGGGCTGGTCGGACTGGCGAGCATATCAGGCGTCACCAGGCAGGTGCCGTCCGTAAGTTCAGCCAGGTTGGGCAAACACGCATCGAGGACCAGCCCCGTGGAGTCCTGATACCACTGGGGAAAACCGTTGTTGTTATCAACCGGTCCAACGCGCGCAAGTTGCGCCAGCGCGCTGCCGGAAAGAATCATCATGAAGCAGACGAGCAAGAGCGCGACCCGTCCGCAGAGTAAACTCCTATACGTCCTCAAATTCATAAACTCATCCTTTTTTCGTGCCGCTTCTTCGAACCTGGGTGGCGCGAACGACCGCGGTCATGGCTAAGGCTGCGCACTGGCACCGGTGACAGCGAAACATTGGTTGCGAACAGGAGAATCGCGGCGACCAGCCGCGCAGGCAAAATGGCTGCGCTACCTGGGTGGCGTGGCTGCGTATGGAGGAGTTTTCAGGTCCAGGATGCGCGGCGGACGCAACGATTCAATGTATGAATTCGCTGTTAGCGCCGAAGCGGGACGATCAAGGGTTGCGGGCCTGCGTTGGGCCGCACGACGGAGCCCTGCCGATCATGCCCGGCGATCAACAGGACGGGAAGCTGAATGGACCAGGGAGAGCTCGCAACTTCAGCGGACTTGCCGACCTGGTCTTCAGCCGCCTTTTCGTTACGAGCAACAAATCGGAATTCAACGGTTGACGGTGGAACACCATCGTCCCCGTCCGTGTCGTATGACACGCACAGGCAGTTCGCGCTGGCGGCAAGCAAGAGCATCAGGCCCAGCACGTAGCGTCGAAAATGTCTGTGCGCGATGGATAGCATACAAGCCGCTTTGATACAGGTTGAAAAAACCTGCATACGCGAGATCGTTTCACGGGCAGATTAGAGGTGGATTAGGGACAGGTTAGAACTCTTAATCTGAAGCAGTCCGTAGTTTGTCAGAGTGATTGCGTCAAGATCACAGGCTCGACACGAACCATGCCGCTTTTCGGCATGCCGATCAGCAGGTGGAAGTGCACCTTGAGCAATAGATCGAGCCTTTCGAGCCGAGCATAGGCAGGCTTGCGATAAGAGAGGGCGGAGAATCGTTCAGCCGCCGGCTGGTTTTAAATACCCACCCTTTGCAACTCAGCAGAAAACTCGCAGCAGATTTAAAAAAGCGGGGGTTTGCGCCCTAGGGATCAATCTGCACGACGTCAATGGCCTTGCCAACGATGTCCAGAGGAGTGATGGTCGTGGAAATGGCGTCGGTGTTGAGGTCGTAGAAGTCCAGTTCGCCGCCTTCCACCACGTAAACGATGTTGCGGCCGGAGATGGGCTGGATTCCGGTCACGTCAAAACTCTGGCGCAGCGAAGAAACCGGAGGAACCGCGACCGGAAAGCCGCCGGCTCCGGGATTTCCTCCGCTGACGTCGGCGATGGTAAGGCAACCGGGGCGAGTGTTGTTGGCGGCCACCGGACCAGGCGTGCAGCTCAAGGAGTTGATGTAGAGTTTGCTTCCGGCCAGGACCATCCTGGTATGGGTGCCGTTGGCGATCTGAGTTCCGGCGCCAACCAGGCTGAGGCCCGCGGTATCAATCACCACCAAGGTGCCGGTCGCGCTCAGGCTGGGTGTTCCGGCGACAAACAAGCTGTTTCCGCTGATCAGCCCGGCAGTCGCGCTGGGCACGGGGATGACGGCGCTGAAACTGGGAGCGGCGACCGA
>DATIWA010000261.1:0-1666 GCA_035465515.1 Candidatus Limnocylindrales bacterium
CCGGCACCGGCGTGTCACACACGCCCTGTGCCAGGTTAATGCCTTTGATTTTTTCGCACTCAATGGACATCACGCGAATTTCCGATTGCACGGTGCGCGCCGCGCGCTGGCTCAGGGAAAGGGGCATGTCAGGCGTTCTCCTTGGTTCTCCGGCTATTTTACGCTTCAGCTCAAAACTTTCGGCGGGCTCGATGAGGACCACCACGGCTCCCCAGGCGCCGCGCGTGTCAATCTGCCTGCAGCTTCAGCATTTTCGAAGAAGAAACAAAAAGCTTTTCTTCGTTCATTCGCAAAGCACGCCACGGTGCTGCGGCATCTGTTAGACTCATCCGTTTGCGGTTTGCCATAGAGGCCTTCATGGAGATCAAGACAGTTGGAGTGATTGGAGCGGGCACCATGGGCAACGGGATTGCCCACGTTCTGGCCCGGTCGGGATATAACGTTGTGCTGGCGGAGGCGCAGCAGGCGGCGCTCGACCGCGGATTGCAGGCGATCGGCAAGAACCTGGAGCGCGAGGTCTCCAGGAACAAGATCTCGGCGCAGGATCGCGACGCCGCGCTGAAGCGGATTGACCCTGTGCTGGACCGCCGCGCGATGAGCAAATGCGACTTTGTGATTGAGGCGGCCTTTGAGAAATTTGAGGTCAAGCAGGAGATCTTCCACGACCTGGACCGGATTTGCCGGCCGGAGGTGGTTCTCTCTTCCAACACGTCTTCCATTTCCATCACCAGAATCGCGGCGCAAACCAAACGCCCGGACAAAGTCATCGGCATGCACTTCTTCAATCCCGTGCCGATGATGAAGCTGGTGGAGGTGATCCGCGGCCTGGCCACCTCCAACGAAACGTTTGCCGCCACGCGGGAACTGGCGCTGAAGCTGGAAAAGACGCCGGTGGAGGTGAATGATGCGCCGGGATTTGTCTCCAATCGCGTGCTCATGCCCCTGATCAATGAAGCCATTTACGCTGTCATGGAAGACGTGGCCACGCCGGAGGCGGTGGACGAAGTCTTTAAGCTGGGCATGGCGCATCCCATGGGCCCGCTTACCCTGGCCGACTTCATTGGCCTTGACGTTTGCCTGGACATCATGCGCGTCCTGCACAACGGATTGGGCGATCCAAAATACCGGCCTTGCCCGCTGCTGATCAAAATGGTGGATGCCGGGTGGCTCGGCCGCAAAAGCGGCCGCGGTTTCTACAAATATTAGGCCGTCACGGAATTACCTGCACTCAACTTTTTGGCGGTGGCTTGCCATTTAGGGAAGAACGGGCGAGAATCTACGCATTGGAAGCGCCGAAGCTGATTTGCGGTTGAGCCGGAAAGAACACCCCCTTGGAGTACCTTCGCGGAACAGAGACCATTCTTCTCGTAGAAGATGAGGAGCCCTTGCGCAAAGTGGTCGTCGAACTGCTTGTGCAGCTTGGGTACAACGTGCTGTCTGCGGCCGGAGGCAAGGATGCGCTGGCGATGGCCCGGGAATATCAGGGCACCATTGACGTCCTGCTGACCGACGTCCTCATGCCGGAACTGAATGGCCCCGAGCTGGCCGAAACACTCCGGGCGACCCGCCCTGACATGAAAGTGATCTTCATCTCGGGCTACGCACAAGGTGCGCTGGCCCCCGCCGGCATCCTGAAGCCCGGCACGGTGCTCGTCAACAAGCCGTT
>DATIWA010000262.1:0-1647 GCA_035465515.1 Candidatus Limnocylindrales bacterium
TCCGCAGCTTCATCGTGATCATGTCCAGAACATAGTTTTGCCGCATGAACCACGGCTTGCGCGTTGCTTGCCTGGGCCGCTCGCCACTCGCGCGGACGATGTAACCTGACGTCAGTCCGAGCAGCGGCCGGGGCTCCAGCGTTACGGGATCGCAGAGGGGGACGCACGCGGGATGACCGCGGCGATCCATATGGTTCAACAGCCGGCAGACGAAGATCGAGGACAAGTCAGCGCGCAACGTCCATGACGCATTCGTATATCCCAGGCAGAAAGCAAAGTTTGGGACGTTGCTCAGCATCACTCCCTTGTAAACGAAGGCGCGACCCGGATCGAAGGCGTTGCCGTCAACCGTCAGCCGTATGCCGCCGAACGCCAGTATCTTTAAACCTGTCGCCGAAACGATGATGTCCGCGTCAAGCTCTCCGCCGGACTTCAGGCGAATGCCGCGCTCCGTGAAGCTTTCAATCTCATCTGTGACAATCGAAGCGCGTCCCGCCTTGATGGCTTCAAACAAATCGCCGTCCGGCACCAGGCACAGGCGCTGGTCCCAGGGCTGGTAGCGGGGATTGAAATGCGTATCAACCTCATAACCTTCAGGAAGGTCCTTGATGACTCCGCGACGCAGCAGCCTTCTCCCCAGAACCGGCCAGCGCCGGCAAAACTGGTAGAACCCCAGGCCCAGCAGTATGTTCTTCCAGCGGGCAGCGCGATGCGCCATTCGCTCCGGCAGCAGCCGGCGCAGCAGGTCGGCAATGCGGTCATGGGCCGGCAATGAAGTAATGTAACTCGGTGAGCGCTGCAACATGGTCACGTGCCCGGCGCGCTCCGCCATGGCCGGTACCAGCGTCACCGCCGTGGCTCCGCTGCCGATCACCACCACCCGTTTGCCGTCGTAGTCCAGGTCCTGCGGCCAGTGTTGCGGGTGCACAAGCCGGCCGCGGAAACGGTCGGAGCCGGGAAAGACCGGGGTGTTGCCTTGCTGGTAGTTGTAATACCCGCCGCACACAAAGAGAAAATTGCAGCTGTACTGGACCGTGCCGCCGTCCGTCTGCACATCCAGCAGCCACCGCGCGTTCGCCTGCGACCAGCAGGCCGAACTCACGCGCTGGTTGAAGCGGATATTCCGCTCAATGCCGAACTCCTTCGCCGTCTCGCGGATGTACTTGAGGATGGCCGGACCGTCCGCAATCGCCCGGGCTTCTTTCCACGGCCGGAACGGATAGCCCAGCGTAAACATGTCCGAGTCCGACCGGATGCCCGGATACCGGAACAGGTCCCAGGTGCCGCCGATTTCCGCCCGGCCTTCAAGTATGGTGTACCGCTTCCCCGGACACTCAGTCTGCAAACGGTACGCGGCGCCGATGCCGGAAAGGCCCGCTCCTACAATGATTACGTCAAAATGCGCGATGGACATCGCCGGCTCCCGAAATTCCTGTTCCGCGCTTCAGGCTGGCACACGCAGACGAGCCTATTGTAGCAAGCCGTCTCTGCTCCACCTTCTCCTGAAATACCTCCGAACCGCATGCCGAGGAAAGGCGAATTCTAGGGCAAAAGAGATCAGCGCCAAGAAAGCGCCGCTTTGATCGCCTGCTCAATTTCGATAAGGGCAGTTACCGCCTGAGCACAGCGCGTCCTCGGTTGTGGTCA
>DATIWA010000263.1:0-3508 GCA_035465515.1 Candidatus Limnocylindrales bacterium
GCGTCCTCTTCCAGCTTGGAGGCGTCAAACGTCCTGGCAAAAACGCCTTCCAGAAAGATGGAGTTGGGAATTCCCAGCGGACGCAGGTTCTTCATGGCCGCGCGCAGCTTGCGGCTGGAAACGTGCTTGTTGCCCTGGAAGCGGATCTTGCCGACCTTGATCTTGGGGCCTTCCTTGACGTTGAACGTGACGCCAACCGATGCCGGAGGGATCTGCTGCACCTGCACCGTAATCTGGGCGAACTGGCGCCCATGCTCGGCCAGCAGGTCCTGCAATGCGACTTTGGCTTTAATGACTTTGGTGGGGTCGTACGGACTGTCTACGGTGAGGCCTACCTTGATTTTCTTGTATCGCTCCAGAACGTCACTTTGGGAAACCGAATTCAGGCCGTGGTAATCAATCGTGCGGATCGTGGGTTTTTCCCGCACGTAGAAATGAATGATCCAGCCCTTGGCCGTCGCTTCCCGTTCGATCCGCACGTCGTCGAAGTATCCGGTGTTCCAGACCGAGCGCAGATCGCGCTGGAGGGCCGCCTCATCGTAAATGTCGCCCGGCTTGGTGTAGATGCGGGAGGTGATGGATTCTTTCGGAATCCTCCGGTTCCCTATGACATCTATATCCTGAATGATTTGGCCGCCCTGCTGGGCGAACCCGAGCATGGGGACCAGCCAGAAAAGCAAAAAGCCGAGGACCAGCGCAGAAGGTCCGATCCGCCGGGCGTAACTCCGGCTGGTTTCCTTAGAGAACACCAAGATATAACTACCCTCAGAACAAGTTGGGAAAAACTCAGATTATACGGGAGTTATCGGCTAAGTGCCACTTGCCTCCCGATCCTGCTGTATAAAATTACTTCCCCAGCCTCAGGCCGCTGACCGGGAGCATCGTCTGGTCAGAGACGGTCTGCTCCGTCCCCTTGAACGACGCAGAAGAAGAATCTTGCACATTTTTGTGCGGGTAATTGTTGCCGGCATGGAATGGAGGAATCGTCGCTGTCAGGCGCCTGCTGCCGGCTCCACTTCAACCAGGCACGAGTAAAATGTCGGGCCGGCGCCAATGTCCGTCAAGGTTTCCGAGGTCAAGGCATTGATACTCTTGCCGTCCGGGGCCAGTTGGGCCCAATTCAGGCGTGCGGCCACCACCCCTGGCTGCACGGAGCCATTTACGTGGGCACGCAGACGGACCTCACCCCGGGCGTTGAAGACCCGCACCCAGTCGCCTTCCTGAATGTGGCGCGGCTGCGCGTCAGCGGCGCTGATCTCCAGCAGGTCCGGTTGTTCCATCTTCTTGAGTGAAGGCACATTGCAGAAGCTCGAGTTCAGGAAGTTATCGGCCTTGCGCGCCAGCAGTTCCAGCGGGAAGCGCCGGGCATTTTCAGTGTGTCGTGACTCCTCAGGCGGAATGAAGGAAGCAATCGGATCCAGTCCCTGTGCTGCCAGCGTCTCACTGTGCAGCTCGGCCTTTCCGCTGGAAGTAGGAAAGCCGCCCTTGGCAAATGGGAGAAACGCTCCGTCGCCGAAGTTGAGCCGCGCGTGACCCTCACGCTCCAGCCGCTCGCGATCAATGCCTTTGAGCCACCCTTCCGGGTCCAGTTCGCCCCTGCGGGCGCTGAGAGCTCCGTCAATCATCTGGTCCACGCTCTCCTGGAAGCACTCATCCGTGAAGCTCATGCGCGCCGCCAGCAGCCGGAACAGCTCCGTGTTCGACTTGCACTCCCCCAGCGGCTCAACTGCCTGGTTTGAGACCTGGACGTAGCAGTGCCCATAAGCCGCGAGCAGGTCTTTGTGCTCGAAGAATGTTGTCGCCGGCAGAACGATGTCGGCGTAATTACAGGTATCCGTGAGGAACTGCTCATGCACCACCGTGAACAGGTCCGGCCGCAGGAACCCGCGGACGACGTCATTGTGGTTGGGGGCGACCACCGCAGGGTTTGAGTTGTACACAAAAACGGCCTTCACCGGCGGATTGTCGAGCGTATTCAGGACCTTGCCCAGCTCAGACATGTTCACCACGCGCGCCGGACGGCCCAGAGGACTCTTCAACATCAGCTCCGGCAGTTCCACGCTGCGGCGGTCAAGCGGGAAAGATGCGCTTGTGGAAAGCTGGAGCCCGCCGCCAACCTCTTTCCACGACCCCGTGATGCACGGCAGCATGGCGATCGCCCGCACGGCCATCCCGCCGTTTTGCGAGCGCTGCACCCCGTAATTCACGCGAATCACGGCAGGGCGCGCCGACGCGTACTCGCGGGCCAGCTTGCGGATCTCATCCGCACCGATGCCCGTCCATTGGGCCACTTTTTCCGGCGGATATTCCTGCACTCGCTCCCTCAGCTGAGGGAAGCCGTGGGTGTGTTCCGCAACGTAATCTGCGTCGTGCAGGTCCTCGTTGATGATGACGTGCATCATCCCCAGAGCCAGCGCCACGTCCGTCCCCGGATTAATAGGCAGGTGCCAGTCAGCCGCCCGCGCCGTGCGCGTCTTATAGGGATCAATCACCACCAGCTTTGCGCCCTTGCGTCGCGCTTCCTCAATGAACGGCCACAGGTGGATATTGGTGCCGTGGATGTTCGCGCCCCAGGCGATGATGTATTTCGATTCGGCAAACTGCTCCGGCTCGGTTCCCAGGCGCTTTCCGGTGACCGTGACAAGCGCATCACCCCCCGCAGCAGAGCAGATGGTGCGGTTCAATTGCGAAGCTCCCAGCCGGTGGAAAAAACGGTGCGACATTCCGGCATAGCTGAGGATGCCCATGTTGCCGGCGTACGAGTAGGGAAGAATTGCTTCCGGCCCGAATTCCCCTGAGATCTGCCGCAAGCGCGATGCGATGTCGTCCAGGGCTTCATCCCAGGAAATACGCACGAAGTCGCCGGCGTCGCCCTTGCCCTGGCCTTTGGGCGCCACGCGCCGCATGGGATGGAGCAGGCGGTCGGGCGAGTACACGCGGTCCAGATATTTGGTTACCTTGGCGCAGAGAAAGCCCTGGGTGACGGGATGCGCTGGGTCGCCCTGAATGCGGGTAGCGCGCCCGTTTTCAACGGTGACCAGCACTCCGCAAGCGTCAGGGCAGTCATGCGGGCAGGCGGCGTGGACCACTTTTTTCATGCCAACATTATAGTTTGCCTGTACCGGCCACGCTGCTTTTTAGCGCCCCTGGTTACTTCTGGCATTTGGGGCAGTAATGCGTCCCCCGTCCCGCGACCACGATCTTTTTGATGGGCGTGCGGCAGACCAGGCACGGCTCGCCTTCGCGCCCATAGGCGCGGTGCTGGAACTGAAAGAAGCCGGCTTCGCCCTCCGCATCAACATAGTCGGAAATTGACGACCCGCCGGCGGCGATGGCCTCCTTCAAAACTTCCTGCACTGCCGCATGCAGCTTATCAAGCTCGGCGCGGGTGAGCGTGTTTGCTCTCCGGCGGGGGCGTATGCCGGCGCGAAACAGGCTTTCATCTGCATAGATATTGCCGACGCCATGCAGGAACCTCTGGTTCAGAAGAGCGGCCTTGATGAGCGAC
>DATIWA010000264.1:0-5974 GCA_035465515.1 Candidatus Limnocylindrales bacterium
AACGCTGCTTTGGTGCCTGCGCGGGTTTTCCAGGGAATTCCGCGGGACAAAGCAGAACTGCTCGTCGCTGTTGTTCATTGAACCCGCCGCTGTGAGGCCCGCCACTGACCCCAAGAGTGAGAAGGTAGTAGATATCATCGAAGCACAGAAAGTGAGGCGGCGAATGCACAAAAAGGGGAAACTTGCGCTGTTGTTTCTGATTGCTGGCTCGGTCCTGCCCAGCGCTGTTGCCAGGGCACAGGATGCCTACTCCCGCGATCGCGAAGTGCAGCAATTGCGGGAGATGGTGCTCAAGCTGCAAACGCGAGTTGAACAATTGGAAAAACAACAGGCTGATCAGGCTTCGAGCATCAACGACTCGCGCTCAACTGGAGGTGAGAATCCGGACAATCGGCCGCCGGCAGCGATCGAGGCTGTCAGCAGGGAAGATCGTGCTGTCGCTGACTTCCTGCACGGCACAACTATCAATGGCGCACTGGACGGTTATTACGGGTACAACTTCAACCAGCCGGTCGGGCGGGTGAACCTGTTACGAGCCTATGACGTGAGTAGCAACAGCTTCAGTCTGAGCCAGGCGAACCTGATCGTGGAACACGCGCCGGACGTGGATGCAGGGCGACGATTTGGCATGCGGGTGGACTTCCAGTACGGGCAGGCGACGGAAACATTGCAGGGCAGCGCTGCCAACGAACTGCGCCCTCAGGTTTATCGACCGCTGCTTCAGGCCTACGGAACGTATGTGTTTCCCCTGGGAAGCGGGTTGACGGTGGATTTCGGGAAGTGGTCAAGCGCCCTGGGCATGGAAGGCAACTACACCAAAGACCAGATCAATTATTCGCGGTCGTATTATTTCGATTTCCTGCCGTTTTATCACATGGGTTTTCGCGCCGGCTACAACCTGGGCCCCAAAATTAATCTGACGTACTGGCTGGTCAACGGCGCGCAACAGATGGAGGACTTCAACGGCTTCAAGTCCCAGGCGTTTATTTTCACGATCAAGCCGGTCGGCGCGATCAGCTGGAACGTTAATTATTATTTCGGGCAGGAGCAGCGGGATGTGAACGCTGTGTTGAATCCCGGCTTGCCGGGCGGCCCCACGCAACCCGGCTTGCCCACAGCCAACGTCACACCCGTGCCCGACGGTCGCGAGCATATCCTGGACACATACCTGGTTTGGACCGCCACTCCGAAACTCACGCTCGCGGGCGAAGGCGATTACGTGATCAACCGGGTCTTCAGCAGCGCTGCGCCACAGCACGCGGGCGGCGGCGCGGCGTACGCGCGTTATCAGATCACGCCGAAGTTCTCTCTGGCCGGGCGTGGCGAGTACCTGTTCGATCATGGCGGGCTGTTCAGCGGTTTGATGCAGGCGCTGAAAGAGACCACCGCAACTGCAGAGTACAAGCTTGCAGAAGGCTTCCTGGCGCGCATGGAGTGGCGCCGAGATTTTTCCAACCGGCCGTTTTTCCTGACCGATGTTCCCGGAAAGCTCAAGAAGGAACAGAACACCGCCACGCTGGGGCTGATTTGGTGGTTTGGCCGGAAACAGGGGCCGTGGTAGGCGCTCTGACGGGGATTGTCCATGTCTGACCTGTTGATGATTTTCTTCACGCTCGCATTCTTTGCCGTGGCGGTGGCGTACACGGTCGCCTGCCACAAGCTGAAATAGAGGCCCGCCATGAAGCTGGAAAACATCCTGATGCTGGCGATCACGCTTCTGCTGATGGCGTACCTGATCTACGCGCTGTTGCGTCCGGAGAAGTTCTGAGATGACGCTCAACGGCTGGCTGCAAATCCTGTTCTATGGCGCCGTGGTCCTGCTGCTGACCAAGCCCATGGGAGTGTTCATGGCCAGGGTGTTCTCCGGCGAGCGGACGTTCCTTGACCCTGTGATGCGTCCCGTGGAGCGGCTGATCTACAGGCTGGCCGGCGTCAATGAAGAGCGCGAGATGCGCTGGACGGAGTACTCGATTGCCATGCTGCTGTTCAGCGCGGTCACCATGCTGGCCCTTTACCTCCTGGAGCGCGCTCAGCAAGTATTGCCGTTGAATCCGCAGAAGTTTGCCGCCGTGCCGGCCGGCCTGGCGTTTAACACTGCCGCCTCATTTACCACGAATACCGACTGGCAGTTTTATACCGGTGAGCGGACGATGAGCTACCTGACGCAGATGGCGGGACTGGCGTATCACAATTTTGTGTCCGCCGCCGTCGGACTGGCGCTGGCGGTTGCGTTCATCCGTGGAATTGCGCGGCGCGAAAAAGAGACCATCGGCAATTTCTGGGTGGACCTGACGCGAGCTATCTTCTGGGTGTTTGTGCCGTTGTGCCTGATCTGGTCGCTGGCGCTGGTGTCCCAGGGCGTGGTCCAGAATTTCAAGCCTTATGACACGGCCATGCTGGTGGAGCCCCAGCAGGCGCCGAGGATCGGACAGGATGGGAAACCGGTCGGCGAAGACGGCAAGCCCGAATTGGACAGGGTCACGGAACAAACCATCGCTCAGGGACCGATTGCGTCACAGGAAGCCATCAAGATGTTGGGGACGAACGGCGGCGGATTCCTGAATACCAACAGCGCACATCCTTTTGAAAATCCAACGCCGTTCAGCAATTTTCTGGAAATGCTGGCGATCTTCCTGGTCCCCGCGGGGCTTACCTATACGCTGGGGCGCATGACCGGCTCGCAGCGGCACGGCTGGGCGGTATTCGCTGCCATGGCTGTGCTTTTCCTGGCCGGCGTGACCACTGCGTACTGGGCGGAGTCTCGCGGGAACCCGCTGCTGTCCGGGACGGACCAGCGCGCTTCCCTGGCGCAGCCCGGCGGCAACATGGAAGGCAAGGAGGTGCGCTTTGGGATTGCCGGCTCCGCTCTGTTCGCCACCATCACGACGGACGCGAGCTGCGGCGCGGTGAACAGCATGCACGACTCATTTACGCCGCTGGGCGGCATGGTCCCGCTGGTGAATATCATGCTGGGCGAGATTGTTTTTGGCGGGGTGGGCGCGGGCATGTATGGGATCTTGATTTTTGTCGTGCTGTCGGTCTTTATCGCCGGCCTGATGGTGGGCCGCACGCCGGAATACCTGGGCAAGAAGATTGAAGCCTATGACGTGAAGATGGCGATGCTATACGTGCTGATTTTTCCGCTTTCCATTCTGGCGCTGGCCGGGATTTCCTTGCTGCTGCCTGCAGGCCTGGCCACCGTGGGCAACGGCGGCCCGCACGGCCTCTCAGAGGTCCTGTACGCATTCAGCTCGGCAACCGGGAACAATGGCTCGGCATTCGCGGGGCTGAGCGGCAACCGCTGGTACTACGTCGCGATGGGGCTCGCAATGCTGGTGGGCAGATTTCTCATGATTGTGCCCATGCTGGCGCTGGCCGGCAGTCTGGCGGGCAAGAAACCTGTGCCGCCTTCAGCCGGCACGTTTCCGGTGACCACGCCCTTGTTCACGGTGCTGCTGGTGAGCGTAATCCTGATTGTTGGCGCGTTGACATTCTTTCCAGCGCTCAGCCTGGGCCCAGTGCTTGAGCACCTGCTGATGCATGCAGGCAAGACTTATTGAAGGGAACTTCGATGCTGGTAAGAGAGAGCAAACCGGAATCATTGTGGGACGCAAAAATCGTTCGCAAGGCCTTGATCGCCTCCTTTTTCAAACTGGATCCCCGCGTCATGATGAGGAACCCCGTGATGTTCGTGGTGGAAGTGGGGAGCATTGTGGCTTCCGTTTTGCTGGCAAGAGACGTATTGCGCGGGACCGGAGCATCCGGGTTCGATCTCCAGATTACGTTGTGGCTCTGGTTCACCGTGATTTTCGCCAACTTCGCCGAGGCCATGGCCGAAGGCCGCGGCAAAGCGCAGGCGGAGACGCTTCGCCGCGCCAAGTCGGAAACGCCGGCCAACCGGCTGCTTCCGGACGGAGGCCTTGAAACCGTTCCTGGCTCCCGACTGCGCGCGGGGGACCTGGTGCTGGTAAGCGCGGGAGAAACAATTCCCGGCGATGGCGACGTGATCGAAGGCGTGGCTTCCGTGGATGAATCGGCCATCACCGGGGAATCAGCGCCGGTGATCCGCGAGGCGGGCGGCGACCGCTCGGCCGTGACCGGCGGCACCCGCGTGCTCTCCGACCAGATCAAAGTCAGAATCAGCTCGAATCCCGGGGAGACCTTTCTGGACCGGATGATTGCGCTGGTGGAGGGCGCCGAACGGCAGAAGACGCCGAACGAGATCGCGCTCAACATTCTGCTGGCGGGCCTGACAGTGGTCTTTCTGCTGGCGGTGGTGACGTTGCAGCCATTTGCCATTTACTCGGGCGCGCCCCAGACCATATTTGTGCTGGTTTCGCTGCTGGTATGCCTGATTCCTACAACCATTGGCGGCCTGCTGTCGGCGATTGGAATTGCCGGCATGGACCGGCTGGTGCGGCACAATGTCCTGGCCATGTCAGGCCGGGCCGTGGAAGCCGCGGGAGACGTGAACACGCTTCTGCTCGACAAAACGGGCACGATCACGCTGGGGAACCGGCAGGCGGCCGAATTTGTGGCGGCGCCGGGCGTCAGTAATGACCAGCTTGCCGACGCCGCACAGCTTTCATCCCTTCCAGACGAGACTCCGGAAGGACGATCCATCGTGGTGCTGGCGAAAGAGAAGTTCAATCTGCGCGGGCGCGAGCTGGCAGGAAATCAGGCGGTGTTCGTGCCGTTCAGCGCGCAAACGAGAATGTCAGGAGTGAATTTTGATGGCCGGGTGATCCGCAAGGGCGCATCGGACGCGATTCGCAAATATCTGGAGGAAAATGGCGGCAGCTTTCCCAAAGAGGTACAGGTCACGGTGGAAAGCATCGCCCGGTCGGGTGGGACTCCTCTGGTTGTGGCGGAAAATGACCGCATCCTGGGGGTAATCCACCTGAAGGACATAGTGAAGGGCGGAATCCGGGAACGCTTTGCCCAGCTGCGGGCCATGGGCATCCGCACGGTCATGATCACCGGGGACAACCCGCTCACCGCCGCGGCCATTGCTCGCGAGGCAGGAGTGGACGACTTTCTGGCCCAGGCGACGCCCAAGGACAAAATGGACTTGATTCGCAGGGAGCAGGCCGAAGGCAAGCTGGTGGCCATGACCGGGGACGGCACAAATGATGCGCCTGCGCTGGCCCAGGCCGACGTGGGCGTGGCCATGAACACGGGCACCCAGGCGGCAAAAGAGGCGGGAAACATGGTGGACCTGGACTCCAATCCCACCAAGCTGCTGGAGATTGTGGAGATCGGCAAACAGCTGCTGATGACGCGCGGCTCGCTGACGACGTTCTCGATTGCGAACGATGTGGCGAAGTATTTTGCAATTATTCCGGCCATGTTCGCCGGAACCTTTCCGGTGCTGAATGCCCTGAACATCATGCGGCTGGCAACGCCGCAATCAGCCATACTTTCTGCGGTGATTTTCAATGCGCTCATTATCGTCGCACTGATCCCGCTGGCGCTGCGGGGCGTGCAATACAAAGCCATGGCGGCAGAGGCGCTGTTGCGCCGCAATCTGCTGCTTTATGGGCTGGGCGGGATGGTGGCGCCATTTCTGGGAATCAAGCTGATTGACCTGATCGTGCGCGAACTGGGGCTGGCATAGAGAGGCAGGGTATGAAAAAGAATTTCATCACCGCAATCCTGATGACGATTGTTACCACCGTGCTTCTGGGGCTGGTTTACCCGCTGGCAGTCGCCGGGCTGGCGCGCATCTGGCCGGAGAAAGCGGATGGCCAGCTCGTTACCCGCAATGGCAATATCGTGGGTTCGCGGATCATTGCCCAGCCATTTACCGGACCGGAATACTTCCATCCACGGCCCTCAGCGGCCGGGACCAACGGGTATGCGGCAGCTGATTCGGGTGGGAGCACTCTCGGGCCGACGAGCCGGAAACTGGTCGAACGCGTGAAGGGGGATCTATCTGCGTTGCAGGCCCAGAATCCAGGTACGCCGGTGCCGA
>DATIWA010000265.1:0-3977 GCA_035465515.1 Candidatus Limnocylindrales bacterium
GGATATTCCAGCCATGATCCCGAGGTGCTCCGCAGTCAGATTTCCCGCGCCAAGGGCATGAATATCGGCGGGTTTGTGGTGAACTGGTACGGCCCGCACAAGGAATTTGAAGACCGGACATTTGCGCTGCTGGAGGAGACCGCAAGCGAAGGCAGTTTCAAGATTGCCGCGCAGTACGACGAAGCGGTGGACCACCCCGGCGACGCCACGGATGCGGTCATCGCCGACCTGCAATACCTGAACGATCGCTATGTCGGCAAAGAATCCTACCTGCGCTATCACGGACGCCCGGTGGTCTTTATCTTTCCCAAGGGCTCCGGAACAGACTGGAACCGGGTGCGGCAGGCATCGCAATCATGGGCGGACCCGCCTCTGCTCATCTACAAAGACGGGAATGCCAGATACAACAATGCCTTTGACGGCTACTACGCCTGGGTGCAGCCGGGAAGAGGCGGCTGGGCGCGTGATGGCAGGAATTATGGCGAGGATTATCTCGATTATTTCTACAAAAACATGATCGATCACCACCCCAACAAGCTGGCGATCGGCGCCGTATGGCCGGGATTCAACGACAGCAAGGCTTCGTGGGGGCGCAACCGCCGCATCGCATACCGCTGCGGCAAAACCTTTGCGGAGACCCTGCGCGTCTTCCGCCATTACTACGGCATGCAGAGCCCGCCGCCCTATCTGCTGATCGTCACCTGGAATGACTACGAGGAAGGAACGGACATTGAACGGGGCATCAGTCATTGCGGGCCGGACCGCGGCAGAAACATTGATACCGCCCGTGCCGGACAGCCGTGAAGCGCCGGCCGGGCATCTGAAGGAAGGTTGAGAGGCAAGTCCATGCGAGTTTTAGTTACCGGCGGCGCCGGCTTTATCGGTTCGCATCTGTGCGACGCTCTGCTGGGCGAAGGCCACACTGTTGTCTGCGCCGATAATCTGCTGACCGGCAACCCGCGCAACATTGCCCACCTCCGTAGCGACTCCAGATTTGAGTTTCGGAAAATCGATGTCAACCAGCCGTATGACACGGAGAGGGTGGACTACATCTTTCACTTTGCCTCCCCGGCCAGCCCGGCCGACTACATGGAACACGGGATCGAAACGTTGAAGGCCGGTTCGCTCGGCTCCTTTCACTCGCTTGATCTGGCAAAAAAGTACGGCGCCGGTTTTCTGCTGGCTTCCACCTCAGAATGCTACGGCGATCCTCTCCAGCATCCGCAGACGGAGGAATATTGGGGGCATGTAAACCCCATTGGGCCGCGCTCAGTCTATGACGAGGCCAAGCGCTTTGCGGAAGCTGCCACCATGGCCTACCGTCGTTATCTCATGGTGGACACGCGCATTGTGCGTATCTTCAACACCTACGGCCCGCGGCTTCAACTCAACGACGGCCGCGTGATCTCCAACTTCATGAAGCAGGCCCTGCGCGGCGAGCCGCTCACCGTTTACGGCAACGGATCACAAACCCGGAGCTTCTGCCATGTCAGCGATGAAGTCGAGGGAATCCTGCGGCTTGCCCGGTCAGAGATCCACGAACCGGTGAACATTGGCAATCCCGACGAGTTCACGATTCTGGAATGCGCCCGGATGGTGCTGAAGGTCACCGGCTCCGGCAGCTCGATCCAGTACCAACCCCTGCCGCAGGATGACCCTAAGCAGCGGCGGCCGGACATCAGCAAGGCGAGGACCCTCCTTGGCTGGGAACCCAGGATTGACCTGGAATCCGGCCTGCACCTCTGCATTGATTATTTCCGGCAGGCAATCGAGCTCGAGGATGCCGAGCGGGTAACCAGGGCGGTATAAGGCTGCCCGGTTCACCCCTCCCTGTCCTGTCATCCCTTCCGACAAACTTTCCGACGAAAGCGCTGTATGTACATCTCTCAGGTCCCTCCTCGCGCTGCGTGACCAAGGTAATGAAAGTTGCTGCTTGTCAGCAAAATTGCCATGGGAGAATCGCCGCAGCTGTTCAGGGCCAATCTGAAAGGTTGGATGAGGAGGAGGCGTATGCGGAATGTGGTGCGGATTTCTTGTCTGTTCTTGCTCGTGACCTGTTCTTTCGCTGGACAAACGGATGCGTGGAAACAATATAAGAATGCGGACGGTAACTTCAGGGTCCTCTTTCCAGGGGAGCCGCAGGACAGCGTAAACAAGGCCGGTCCCGGCCTGCAATCGCATACGCTCATGGCGCAGCAGAACCCGGCGTTCTACACCGTGGTTTACACCATCATGGAGAACGAACAGTCGGTGGACAACGATACCTTCGAGGTCTTTAAAAACAGCGTTTTTAAAGAGCTTCCCAAATGCACCGTTGGCCAGGACAAGCCGGCATCGCCTCTGGTGGAAGGCTACATTGGCCATTTCTACCAGCTGAACTGTGCCCTGCAAAACGTCCAGTTGACAATGAGGGGCAATCTCTACTGGGGCAAACACCATGCCTATGCCGTAATGGCCATGTTTCCCGCCGGCGTTACCGAACCTGGAGAAGTGAAAACCTTTATGGAGTCCTTTTCCTTAATTGATCCGGCAAAGTAATCCGGGCGGTTTCAGGTTTCTCAGGTTCCAGGGGGCGTGCTTTCTGTGCCTACTGCGGGGCAAAGTCCCGCAGGTTCGCCACGGCTTTCGCGTCCAGTCCCTGCAAGAGCGCCACCAGCAGGTCCACGGTGTGGTCGAAATCGCTTCTGTTCATGATGCCGTTATGCGAGTGGGTGTACCGCACGGGAACCACCATGTTGACCGTGGGCACGCCGCCATTGCTCTTCTGGATTTCCGCTGAGTCATCGCCATACCCCTGGATCAGATCGGTCTGCAGCGGAATATTCTTTGCCTTCGCCACCTGTTTCACCATCGTCACAAATTTGCGATTGGGCAGCTCGCTGAAGTCATAGAGGAAGAGCGCCGGGCCGGTGCCGAGGAGTTCCTGCGCCTCTTCCGGGCGGACCCCGGGAGCGTCGCGGGTGACCCCGCCCTCAATGGCAATGCCGGCCTCCGGCTTTACCATGTCGCTGGCTGTATGCGCTCCCCGCAGCCCGATTTCTTCCTGCACGGTAGCAACCCAGAAAATCTGGTTGGCATGCGGCAAATGGGCGAGCTTCTGCATGGCAGCCACAAGCACGGCGCAGCCCACACGGTCATCCCAGCCTTTGCCCAGATAGTTCTGCGTTCCGTTCATGACGGCAAAGGGCGCATCCGGCACCACGGGATCGCCCGGCTCAAGACCCATCGCCGCGACTTCCGCGGCGCTCTTTGCGCCTATGTCCAGAAATATCGAGTCGCGGGGAAAGACTTTGTTGCGTTCGTCGGGCGGGACAATGTGAATGTCGCGTATCCCGGTGATTGCGCGCACCGGCCCTTTGGAGCCAATAATGGTCCAGCGCTGGTCCACGAGGGCCTGATCCAGCCACCCGCCCAGCATCTGCATGGTGAGATAACCATCAGGGGTGACGCGGCGAATCATGCCGCCAAGCTCATCCATGTGCGCGTCCACCATGATGCGAGGTCCGCTCGAGCCCTGAACGGCAATCACCGACCCCAGCCCGTCATAGCTGAGCCTGGTGGAGAGCGGTTTCATCCGGTCCACCATGATCTTGCGCACCGGCTCTTCAAATCCTGAAGGCCCCGGAGCATCCGCCAGCGACTGGAGGAGCTGGATGGTCTCGTCATATTGAAAGGCCCGCGACTGGGCCAAGCCACAGGTGGAAATGAGCAGAAAGAGCAGGAAGCGAGGTTTCATAGGCGGATGAATGGTACACGGCGACAAATGGGGGAGCAAATACGTTTCATGGATTGCGCGGCATTCCGTACATCAGAAGATATCCAGATCGTGCGCCGAACTCACACGGCCGGTATAACCTGCCTTGCGGATTTCTTCCAGGAGTATCTTGTCCGGGTCGTCGCCTGGCAGGAACAGCTGGTGGTAAAGCACGAGCTGTGCGGGTTTTCCGGCAGTGGCGACGGAGGCCAGTTCAGTGGTT
>DATIWA010000266.1:0-5706 GCA_035465515.1 Candidatus Limnocylindrales bacterium
CCTCTTGGAATATTTCCTCACTCCAGAGAGGTCGGTACAGGGCCGGTTCTTCCGCGAGACGGAGCAGCGTGTCGCATAACGGCATAGGAACGAGCACGCAGGCATCTAAAACCGCCGCATATTCATTGTTTTGGCTCTGGATCATCGGGCATCCGGTCGTACGTGCCTTCTTCAAACTCAGCGCGCGCCAAATCGTCCAATGTCTTGCGGCGAGCGGCATCACGCTTCGCTTTGTACGCTAATACATCACGAGCGTACATTCGTCTGTGTGTGCCAACCATATGGAAGGCAATTTCGTTTTTATTGAGTAAGCCAATCAAATGCTGCCGCGAAACGCCGAGCAACTTACTCGCCTCAACGGTAGTCAGAGAGGCATGGCTCTGCAGTAGCGTTACTGAGTATCCCGCTTTCAGGTCAGCCAGTAAGGTGCAGAGGAATGAATAGAGACTGTTGGGCAAGACTTGCGTCTTGCCGTCAGGCCCGACGAGCTTTGCATCCGCTGTGCGAATCTTCTGATAAATGTCCAGAATCTCGCGTTGATCTTTGTCGGAGATCGGATGAGTTGGTGGCGGAAGCGTATTCGCCATTTTGCTTTCCCCTTCCTCCTTAAATTTGAAGATAGTGTTAGATGCTATAAGTGCTACAACTGACTCAACTGACAGCTAAATATATACCATACGGCAAGTGCTATAAGTGCCAAGAAGCCTTGTAAGCATATGATAATAAAGAGTGATAATTTCCCTTGACAGAAAAAGGTGAGAGGCGGATTTACAGGATCGCCGAGTCACACGCGAATCGGAGATGGGCTGGGAATTTTCCTGCCAAAAGATGTCCCAGAAATCGGAAAAGTATGTATATAGCTATTAGGGGGCAAATTTTGGGGAAATAACGCCCACCCCCAGCTAGCCCAACCCGGCAAGAACCCCGGAGACCCGCGCACCGTGGCGCGCGCAATAGCCAAAATCCAAGACTTACCGCTGATCAACGCGGATAAACGCGCATTGGCAGCGGCAAGAGAACGTTAAGCCGTTCAAAGCCGCTCTCGCGTCCGCACTCCCCTTTTCATTTTCTGAATTAGCGTTTATCTGCACCGTAGATCGTAGATCAACGGTCGCAGATCAGAGACCACCGGCAAAACTGCCGTTTCTTTCTCAGCGCGTAACCCCAACCCCAATTGTGAACACCAACAGCCGCCCCGCCCGGGCGGCTTTTTTATTGCGAGGTAATTCCTGTGCCTGCATTGAAATCCAGCCAGCCCCTCCCTGAAAAACCCTTTAACCAGCTAAGCAAGCAGGAGGTTATTGCCCTTCTTAAGCAAATCACCCGGCAGCTTGGACGTGTGCCGACATACATTGAATTCCGGCGGATTTCCAGGGCCACGCAGCGGCGCATCGGACGCTTGTTCGGCGGCTACCGTGAATTGTTGCAGCAGGCCGGTTTCGAGCCCCTGGGCTCCGGCTACCGATTGACCGTGGAGCAGCTTCTTCCCGACTGGGCAGCCGTCGTGAGAAGGCTCGGCAGGCTGCCCACCGTCCAGCAATACGAGAAATACGGCAAGTACAGCCAGCAGGCGTTCGCTGCGCGCTGGAAGTCGTGGCAGGACGTGCCGGCAGTCATGATCGAATTTGCCGCCGGCAAGCGGCTCCAGCCGGAGTGGGAAGACGTGATTCAACTCGCAAGGAGATACCAGGACGAGCGAAAGAAGGCCACGCTGAGGGCAGAGCTGAACCCCGCGCCAAGCCCAAAGCCAAGTCCAAAGAAGAAACGGGCTCAGCCGTCAGCGCCCGGAGCAGCGCCGGCCCCCGGTCCGCTGTACGGGCGTCCGCTCATGATGCAGGCGCTGGCCACCGCGCCCACAAATGACATGGGCGTGCTGGTTCTCTTTGGCGCCATGGCCAGAGACCTTGGCTTCACGGTGCTGCGTGTACAGGCGGAATTTCCCGATTGCGAGGCGCTCCGCCTGTGCGAAGGCGACCGCTGGCGCAGGGTGAGGATTGAGTTTGAATTTGAGAGCCGGAATTTCCTGGCCCATGCCCACGACCCGAAAGACTGCGACCTGATCGTATGCTGGAAACACAACTGGGAGACGTGCCCGCTGGAAGTGCTGGAGCTGAGTCGGTTTGCCGCGGATGGACGCAGCTGATCGCAGAGCCCAGATCCGATTCGCCGCTGATCGCCGGTCCGGAGAATACGAAATCAAAGCCGGGTAGAAGGCCCCGCGCTCTGTGGAGAGAGAAAAGCAAACGGGCTGGATTCCTCCAGCCCGTTGTAGTTTGTGAGTTGGTAAACAGTTGTTTACTCGGCAGCCATCTCTTCCGCTTCGCCTTCCTGGCGCAGCAGTTCCAGAGCGCGCTCGGCTTCGGCGTAGGCCTGGGAGACTTCCTCCTGGACCTTGGCCGCCGCCTGCTCGAGTTCCGGAGCCAGCCGCACGTTGCGGTAGAACTCCATGCCTGTGCCGGCCGGGATGAGCCGGCCCACGATGACGTTCTCCTTGAGGCCGCGCAGGTGGTCCACAGCGCCCTGGATGGAGGCTTCTGTGAGCACCCTGGTGGTCTCCTGGAACGACGCCGCGGAGATGAACGACTCCGTGGAGAGTGAGGCCTTGGTGATGCCCAGCAGCAGCGGGCGTCCGGTTGCCGGACGGCCGCCGTTGGCGATCACCCGTTCGTTCTCTTCGCGGAAGCGGAACTTGTCAATCTGCTGTTCCAGCAGGAACGTGGTGTCACCCACGTCCTCCACCTTCACCCAGCGCATCATCTGGCGGACGATGACCTCAATGTGCTTGTCGCTGATGGTCACGCCCTGGAGCCGGTAGACTTCCTGGATTTCATTCACCAGGTACGCCTGAAGCTCCTTTTCGCCCAGCACGGCCAGAATGTCATGCGGGTTGAGCGGCCCGTCCATCAGCGGCTCGCCGGCGCGCATGCGCTCGCCTTCCTGCACGTTGACGTGGACGCCCTTGGGCACCGAGTATTCCTTTTCTGTGCCGTTGTCCGCCACCACGTAGATCTTGCGCTGCCCCTTGGTGACTTCGCCGAACTTCACCACGCCGTCAATTTCGCTGATGATCGCGGTTTCGCGCGGCTTGCGGGCCTCAAACAGTTCGACCACGCGCGGCAGACCGCCCGTGATGTCCTTGGTCTTGGTGGTTTCACGCGGGATCTTGGCCAGCACGTCGCCGGGGAAGACCTCGTCGCCATCCTGCACCATGAGGTGGGCGCGTGACGGCATCAGGTAACGCCGCGTGCTCTTGCCTTTGATCACGATGGCCGGCTGGCGCTTCTCGTCGGGCGATTCGCCAACCACGTGACGTGAGAGGCCGGTGACCTCGTCCACTTCTTCGTGCAGCGTAACGCCTTCCTGAAGGTCCTTGAACTGGACCGTGCCGCCGATTTCCGTGAGGATCGCGAACGTGTAGGGGTCCCACTCCACCAGGATCTGGCCCTGGTTGGCCTGCTGGCCGTCCTGCACTTTCAGCTTGGCGCCATAGACCACCGAGTAGCGCTCTTTTTCGCGTCCTTTGTCGTCAACCAGCGCAATGGATCCGGCGCGATTCATCACCACCAGGTCGCCGGTCTTGGCTTTGACCGTCTGCAGATTGATGAAGCGCACGGTCCCGTTGCTGCGGGCTTCGAGGCGCGATTGCTCCGAGACTCGCGATGCCGTGCCGCCGATGTGGAAGGTGCGCATGGTGAGCTGCGTTCCCGGTTCGCCGATGGACTGCGCCGCGATCACTCCCGTGGCCTCGCCCAGTTCCACCATGCGGCCCGAAGCCAGGTTGCGGCCGTAGCACATGATGCAGACGCCGCGCTTGGATTCGCAGGTGAGCACGGAACGGATCTTCACCCGCTCGATGCCGGCTGCCTGGATCGCGGAGGCCAGTTCTTCCGTGATGTCCTGGTTCACGTCCACGATCACGTTGCCTTCATAGTCCTTGATCTTCTCGAGCGACACGCGGCCTACAATGCGGTCGCGCAGCGGCTCGATGATGTCGCCGGCTTCAACAATGGAGCCGACGTAGATCCCGTCCACCGTGCCGCAGTCCTGCTCGCTGACGATGACGTCCTGCGCCACGTCAACCAGGCGGCGGGTGAGGTAGCCGGAGTCGGCGGTCTTGAGCGCCGTATCCGCCAGCCCCTTGCGCGCGCCGTGCGTGGATACGAAGTATTCCAGCACCGTGAGCCCTTCACGGAAGTTGGCCGTGATGGGCGTTTCAATGATTTCACCCGAAGGCTTGGCCATGAGGCCGCGCATCCCGGAGAGCTGGCGGATCTGCTGTTTCGATCCGCGGGCGCCGGAGTCAGCCATGACGTAAATCGGGTTCATGGACCCGGCCTTGTCCAGCTCCTGCATGTTGTTGAACATCTCGTCCGCCACTTTTTCCGTGACGTTCGACCAGATTTCAACCACCTTGTTGTAGCGTTCGCCGTTGGTGATTGCGCCGTCCAGGTACTGCTGCTGAACGCTGATGACCTGCTTTTCCGCTTCGCTGACCAGGTCTTTCTTGTCGTCGGGAATGACCATGTCGTCAATGCCGATGGAAAGTCCGGCCTTGGTGGCGTAGCGGAAGCCGATTTCCTTGACCTCGTCCAGCATTTTGACCGTGGTCTCCAGGCCAAAGCGCAGGTAGGTGTAGTTCACCAGCTGGCCAATGCCTTTCTTCTTGAGCAGGCCGTTGATGTACGGCATGCCTTCCGGCAGATGGTCATTCAGGATGGAGCGGCCCACCGTGGTGTTGACGAACTGGCGCTCGAACTTTACCGGTTCGGTGTGCACAATGTCCTGGTCGTCATATGCCTGGGTCAGGTCAATGACCTCGCCTGTGTGCCGCAGGCGGATGGGCGTAAGGGTCTCCACTTCGCCGGCTTCCAGGGCAAGCAGCACTTCTTCCGTGTTGGCAAAGGCGCGGCCTTCACCCTTGGCGCCCGGTTTGGCTTTGGTCAGGTAGTAGAGACCAAGCACCATGTCCTGCGTGGGCACCGTGATTGGCTGGCCTGACGCCGGCGACAGGATGTTATGCGAGGCCAGCATCAGCACGCTGGCTTCAACCTGGGCTTCCGGCGAGAGCGGAATGTGGACCGCCATCTGGTCGCCGTCAAAGTCCGCGTTGAACGCCGTGCAGACCAGCGGGTGGATCTTGATGGCCTTGCCTTCCACCAGCACCGGCTCAAATGCCTGAATGCCCAGACGATGCAGCGTTGGAGCGCGGTTCAGCAGCACCGGATGGTCCTTGATGACCTCTTCCAGGATGTCCCACACAATGGGTTCCTGCTGCTCTACCATTTCCTTGGCCTGCTTGATGGTGGTGCAGTGGCCGGTCTGCTCAAGGCGGTGATAGATGAACGGCTTGAACAGCTCCAGCGCCATATTTTTGGGCAGGCCGCACTGGTGCAGCTTGAGTTCCGGGCCCACCACGATGACCGAGCGACCGGAGTAATCCACGCGCTTGCCCAGAAGGTTCTGGCGGAAACGGCCCTGCTTGCCTTTCAGCGTGTCGGAGAGCGACTTGAGCGGCCGGTTGTTGGCGCCGCGCAGCACGCGGCCGCGCCGGCCGTTGTCAAAGAGCGCGTCCACTGACTCCTGCAACATGCGCTTTTCATTGCGCACGATGACTTCAGGAGCGTGCAGGTCCATCAGCTTCTTCAAACGATTATTGCGGTTGATCACGCGCCGGTACAGGTCATTGAGATCGGACGTGGCGAAGCG
>DATIWA010000267.1:0-8738 GCA_035465515.1 Candidatus Limnocylindrales bacterium
TGGCAAAGCACCAATGCCACCAAGGTGACGATCAGCCCATCCATTCTTGCGGAGGACACAACCGCCCTGTCACTTTCCGGTTCAGCCGCGATTGTGCCCACGGCCAATACCACCTACACGGCAACCGCGACGGGAGCGAACGGGCAAACTGCCACGGCCACCGCGTCCGTGAAAATCATGTCGGTCTCCCTGGCGATCACCCCTGCCACGGTGACCGCCGGCCAAAGCGCCACGCTGGCATGGAACAGCACGAACGCAACCGGCCTGAGCATTGATCAGGGGATCGGAGCGGTCAGCGCGCCTGGCGGCAGCCTGACTGTGAATCCCGCGGCTACCACCACCTACACGATCACCGCGACAAACGGCGCGGCCACGGCGACCGCGCAGGCAACGGTCAATGCGCCGCTGTCGGTGACACTGACGGCAAGTCCTGCAAACCTTACACCGGGGCAGCAGTCCACTTTGTCGTGGAATGCGCGAGGAGCAGCCACGCTGAGCATTGACAACGGCATCGGCACTGTCACGGGGCCGCAGGGAAGCGTGACCGTTTCCCCAGCGCAAACCACAACGTACACCATCACCGCCACAGACACGGGAGGCCACTCCACCACCGGGTCGGCCACGGTCACAGTAAGTTCCAGCAGCGGGCTGCAAACCATCAAGCATGTGATCTTCATGCTCCAGGAGAACCGCAGCTTTGACAGCTACTTCAGCAAGCTCGGCGCCTATGCGGCCAGCCGCGGCATTGCGAATTACCAGATCAACTCCGGGTACGACCCCAACCGCCTGATGCCGCTGATAGGCGGCGGAACCGGACATCCCTTCCACGAGCCGACCGTGCGCACCGAAAATCTCTCGCCAAGCTGGAATGAGAGCCATTTCGCCATGGACCAGCAGAAGGACGGGAGCTTCAAGATGGACCGCTTCGCGCTGACCGGAAATTCCGTGACTCACAAGTTCGATTCCCAGGGCCTGCGAGCTCTGGGCTATTACGATCAGACCGACCTGCCTTATTACTACGAACTGGCGGCGCAATTTGCCACCAGCGATGCTTTCCATTCATCGCTTCTGGCCAACACGTTCCCCAACCGGGAATACCTGTTCTGCGCCACTTCACAGGGTCGGATTTTCCCCTCGGATGCCGGTCATGATCCGTTTACCTGTCCCACAATTTTTTCCCGCCTGCAGAATGCCGGCGTCAAGTGGGCCTACTACTACAACGATGGAATCTTTCTGTTCAACTTCCAGGATTGGAGCAACCCGGCCATCCAGACCAAGACTTCGAAGATCCAGAACCTGTTCAATATTCTGGCCAGCCCCACAGCGGACCAGGACCTGGGCTCGGTGGTGTTTATCGAGTCAGGATCGGGCGGCAGCGGGCTGGATGAGCATCCGGACAACAATATTCAGCGCGGAGCGGCCTACGTTAAGAGCATCATTGACGCGCTGATGGCGAGTTCCGCCTGGCACGACTCTGTTTTCGTCCTTGCCTTTGACGAGGGAGGCGGCCTTTACGATCACGTGCCGCCATTCAGCGTGGTCGCGCCGGACAGCACTCCGCCGCAGTTGCGCCCGGGAGACCTGCCCGGCGACTTTACGCTCAGTGGATTCCGCGTTCCGTTGATTGTGGTTTCGCCGTGGGTCAAGCCGCATTTTGTCTCGCACACCAACCGCGAACTCACATCCATTCTCAAGCTGATCGAGACGCGCTTCGGGCTGCAACCCTTGACCGCGCGCGATGCCGCGGCGGACGACATGACGGAGTTCTTCGACTTTACCGGTGGGCCGGCGTTCCTTACGCCGCCCCCTATGCCTGCCCAGCCGACCAATGGGCTGGACGATCCGACCAGGGAGGCGCCGCCGCAATAACCAAAGTCTCCCGGTTGAGGATGACGTTAAAACTTCATTCTTTCCCGCAGACGGGTGATGTGCGCCAGGTGGTGATTTCCATGCCAGTCGTAGAGGGCAAGCATGCGGTCCAGGTTCTGGACCCCGGATTCGGGATGGTTCAGCTTGCGCGCGAAGTCTTCCGGCTTGAGAGACCGCAGCAGGTTGACCCAGCGAATATGGAGCGCCTCCAGCAGGGCCAGGGAGACTTCGACGGGTGTCACCTCGGAATCCTTTAACCGCGCCCATGCTGCCTCTTCATAAGGCTTAATCGTCGGCACATTCTCGGTCAGCGCCAGCTTGAAGCGTGTGTAGGCGTTCAGATGGCTGTCCGGGACGTGATGGACCACCTGCCTGACCGTCCACCCGCCCTCGCGATAGGGGGTATCAAGCTGTTCCGGCGTAAGACCGTGGACCGCTTCCCGCATTCTGGCGGGAAGGGCGGCGATCTGGTCAATATGTCTGGCTCGGGATTCTGGCGTGGGATTCTGGTCCGGAACAAAGGTGCCGATGGGATATTGAAAATCAGTCATGAAGCCTCTTTGTGTTTTATTTGCCGCACCTGACGCGATGGTGGTCAGGCGGGCGTCGCAGACAATTATATGAAGAAAAATAAGGACTTAGCGCAACTTCACGTTCAGCAAAAAAAACTTGACGCTGGGCCCTTTGGCGGTTACCGTATAGCCATCCGCGGGCAGTCAGCAAAGAATCAGCTATTTCCGGGTATTCAGCCGCTTCAAAAAAAGTAAAGATTTTGAGCAACTTAGAAGCCCCTTGGTACGTCTAATATTCGCACTAGGGCCTCTGGAAATCCCCACACAATAGTTGTTGAAGTGCCTGCCAGCCGGCACAACGAACATTACAGGTTTTCCGTGTCCTGGCTGTGGTTTATCGCAAGAAATTTGAATTCATTTGTACATCATCAAGATCTAATAACAGGAGAAAAGTGATGCGTTCAAACCTGATCTACGACGCACTCGATACGGTAAGCAACCGCTATCTTCTGTGCCAGCTGGTCTCCAAGGCGACGCGGAAGTTCCACAAGCCGAACACCCGTATTCAGGAGACGATGAATGACGTGCTGGTACGCGTGGGAGATGCTCAACAGTCGGAGACGGTAATCGATGTTCCAAACGGAAGGGTTGCGGAAACGCAACGCCGGGCCGCATAATAGAGTTTCCTGAAATCCCGCCGGGCCTGGCCGCCTGGCGGGTCCTCAGGTTATGATCTGAGGCAGAAGTTCTCGCCTGCTGAAATCCAACGTTTCAATCCTCCCTGATTCCAATCAAATCCCGTAGGTGACAAATGACGATTGCGGAGTTAAAAGAAAAAAACATCACCGAGCTTACCAAGATCGCGCGCACCCTCGACCTGCCTGGCGCGAGCGGTCTGCGCAAGCAGGACCTCATCTTTAAAATCCTGCAGGCCCAGAGTGAAAAAGAAGGGCACATCTTTGCCGAAGGTGTTCTGGAAATCCTGCCGGACGGATACGGTTTCCTCCGGTCCCCCGATTACAACTACCTTCCCGGCCCGGACGACATCTACGTCTCGCCCTCGCAAATCCGCAAATTCGATCTGAAGACAGGCGACACCATCAGCGGGCAGGTGCGGCCGCCGCATGAAGGCGAGAAATATTTCGCCCTGGTCAAGATTGAGGCGGTCAACTTTGAATCGCCGGAAGAAGCGCGCAACAAGATCCTGTTCGACAACCTGACCCCGTTGTATCCGCAGGAGCGCCTGAAACTGGAGACGGTGCGGGAAAACGTGAGCGCACGCGTGATGGACCTGCTTACCCCCGTGGGTAAAGGACAGCGCGGCCTGATCGTAGCTCCTCCGCGCACCGGCAAGACCATGCTGCTGCAGAACATCGCCAATTCCATCACCACCAATCATCCGGAAGTCGTGCTGATTGTGCTGCTGATTGACGAGCGCCCGGAAGAAGTCACGGACATGCAGCGGTCGGTGAAAGGCGAGGTGATCTCCTCGACCTTCGACGAGCCCGCCGCCCGCCACGTACAGGTTGCCGAGATGGTGATTGAAAAAGCCAAGCGCCTGGTGGAACACAAGCGCGACGTGGTCATTCTCCTCGACTCCATCACCCGTCTGGCCCGTGCCTACAACACGATTGTTCCGCCCTCCGGCAAGGTGCTCTCCGGCGGCGTGGATTCCAACGCATTGCAGCGCCCCAAGCGGTTCTTCGGAGCGGCCCGCAACATCGAAGAAGGCGGCTCGCTGACCATTATCGCCACGGCGCTGGTGGAAACCGGATCGCGCATGGATGACGTGATCTTTGAAGAATTCAAGGGCACTGGCAACATGGAAATCATTCTGGACCGCAAGCTGGTGGACAAGCGCGTATTCCCGGCAATTGATATCCAGCGTTCCGGCACCAGAAAAGAAGAGCTGCTGATCCCCAAGGAAGACCTGGCCCGCATCTGGGTCCTGCGCAAGGTGCTCAACCCGCTGTCTCCCGTGGAGGCAATGGAACTGCTGATTGACAAGCTGGGCAAGACCCGCTCCAACTCCGAGTTCCTGTCGAACATGAGTTCGATCTAGACCGGTTTTGCCGGACGGGACCTTTTATTAAAGCCGCGCTCCTGCGCGGCTTTTTTTTACAGGCCGTCAGTGTGGCTGTTTGAAGGTCATGTACTGGCGGTTTACAGGAACCAACCTGACTACTTCTGGCGCCACCGGTGTTTGCTTTACCTTATTGATTCGGCGGAGGTTCCCTGCTCCGCCGTCAGCACGGTTGAAATACCTTAGAGCAGGGATACAGGAGCCTGGGCGACTGAAAAAATGTGGTACTCTCTGTGTACAAGTTGAAAATCCCCTTCAGTCAGCAACACTGTGGCGCCAAAGCGAAAATCCGCATTCCAGATTTCCTACGTCACCATCACCTACCGCAGCGTATTGATGGGGGCGATGGGCGTGCTGTCCCTGGCCGCCATCGTAATGTACTTCGCGTTCCCTGAGACGTCGAACCGCCTCATCCTCTCCACGCAGGCCAGCATGGCGAAACTGCTGGGGAAGGTTGGACTTACCAGCACCGCCGCCAGCGGGCCCAGCACGGAGCCTGGTCCGCAGCAGGCGCACTTCATCAACATTGATGGTGTGGTACGGGTCAAGAAGGCCAGCAGCAATACCTGGGTCACAGCCGATTACGGCCTGGCGCTCGAGAAAAATGACGTGGTCCAGACGTCCGGGGAGGGCATCGCCAGGGTGCGTTTCGCCGACGGGACCAACTACACAGTCAAGCCCGATTCGCTGATCGTGATCCAGGAGAACTCGGTGAACGAGTCCCAGCAGACCAAAGTGGCCGTGCAGGTGACCACGGGGACCGTGGACCTGGCCACGGCGAGCGGGATGCCGAGAGGTTCCAAGTCACAGGTGATTGTTGCCGGCGCCACAGCGACCATTGCCCCGGAGAGCGCGGCTGAGGTCCTGAATGACCCCCGCAATGACCAGCACGAGATCCTGGTAAGAAAGGGCGGCGCGGAGGTGGCCCGCGGCTCGGAAAACATCAAGGTGACGCAGAATGAAAAGGTCTCCTTCACCAATGATTCACTGAGAATGGTCAAAACCAAGGAGATCCAGCCGCCGGTTTTGACGGACCCCAAAAATGGCGACAACGTGCTGCTCGACGCCAAGTCGCGAGGGGTCACCTTGTCATGGACTCCGGTGGATGGCGTCCATGCGTTCAACGTACGTGTGGCAAGGAACCAGTTCTTTTCCGGTCCCATGGTCGTGGACCAGAAGAATTGGCCGCAAGCGGAGGTATTACTACAGGGATTGGAGCCGGGAACATACTGGTGGGAAGTTCGTTCGGTCGGGGACAACGGCAAGATTTCCGCGGAAAGCGAGCGGAACAAGTTCACCGTTGTTCCCTACACGGGAAGCGGGGCCAAGATTCCCCTGGCAGTGGAGGACTGGATTCAGCACGGGCATGTCTTCGAGATCAAAGGCCGCACTGAACCTGGGGCGCGGGTGATGGTCAACGGGCAGGAGGTGGCGATGATAGGCGCGGACGGCACCTTCCATCACTTCACCAACCCGTTGCCCACGGGCGAAAACTGGATCACGGTGACCGCGCAGAACACGAAAGGCGGGTATAACATCGTGTCCCAGCAGGTCAATATCCAGTAAAATCCTTATTGCTCCAATTGGTTTTTTGCTTCAGAGTATATTGTTCCCACACAGGTTTCTGAGGGTAGGCGCCGCGGCTGTTTTCGCGTGAAACCGGCCGTAATCGTCCGCAGTTTGGCCGGGGTGGTCCAGAAAATAAGAAGAAAGAAGCGGGTATGTCTTCAAACGGTTTCAAGTCAGAAAATTCGCGCATTCACAATCTGCGCTCGCTGTTCAGCATGTTCTCCAGTGATTTAGCCATCGATCTGGGAACCGCCAACACCCTGGTGTATGCCAAAGGGAAGGGCATTGTGGTGAACGAGCCTTCCATTGTCGCCATCAACAAGAACACGGGCGAAGTGGAGGCGGTGGGGAAAGAGGCCAAGGAGATGCTTGGCCGCACGCCGGGAAACATCGTTGCCATTAAGCCCATGAAGGACGGCGTGATTGCCGACTTCAAAGTCACGGAGAAGATGCTGAACTACTTCATCCAGAAGGCGCACAACCGCAAGATGCTGGTGCACCCCAGGATCGTGATCGGCGTGCCTTCGGAGATCACCCAGGTGGAAAAACGCGCTGTGATGGATTCGGCTTATCGAGCCAAGGCCAGCGAGGTGCACCTGGTGGAGCAGGCGATGGTGGCGGCGATTGGAGCGGGGCTGCCGATCACCGAACCGAGCGGCAACATGGTGGTGGACATAGGCGGCGGCACCACGGACATCGCCGTGATTTCGCTCAGCGGCATCGTTTATTCGCGTTCCGTGCGCATGGCGGGAAATCAGATGGATGAAGCCATCATGAATTACCTCAAGCGCAAATACAACCTGCTGATCGGCGAGCGGACGGCCGAACAAATCAAAATCGAGATCGGTTCAGCGTACCCCCTGGACAAGCCGCTCACCATGGAAATCAAGGGACGCAACCTGATTGAAGGCGTTCCCAAGACGATCACCATTGACGACAGCGAGATCCGCGAAGCGCTTTCCGAGTGCATCAGCACCATCATGAACGCGATCCGCGTGGCCCTGGAGCGTACGCCGCCCGAACTGAGCGCCGACATCAGCGACCGCGGCATCGTTCTCACCGGCGGCGGCGCGCTGCTCAAGAACCTGGACAAACGCATAAGAGAGGAGACCGGGTTGCCGGTTTCCATCGCTGACGATCCCCTGGCCAGCGTCGTCCTCGGGACCGGTAAAATGCTCAGCGACTTCAAGCT
This sequence comes from Candidatus Limnocylindrales bacterium, assembly GCA_035465515.1. Classification (GTDB taxonomy): domain Bacteria; phylum Acidobacteriota; class Terriglobia; order Terriglobales; family Acidobacteriaceae; genus Angelobacter. Next base: position 7,226 of record DATIWA010000267.1, read on the forward strand.
ATTGCGGAAGATTTCAATCGATTAACCCCGAGGGCGGACCGGTGACCCCGCCCTGGGGCTGACCCTCCTCAAAGCAGGCATGGAAAACTTTTTCAGCCGGTACAAGAACCCGCTCGTCCTGATGGCCGTGCTTTTCATTCAGGTGGTGGCCCTGGCTACCCAGGTCAAGCGCACGGACAGCGGTAAACCCGGGGATTCCGGCGGCACGCGCCTGATTCGCGTCTGGACGGTTGACGCCATCACCCCTTTCGAGCGGGCTTTCGTTTTTACCGGAGGATTCTTACGACGCAATTTCCGCAGCTACATTGACCTGCATGATGCGCGCCGGGAGAACCGCGAGCTGCAACAGCAAATTGACCGCCTCAAGATGGAGCAGGTGAGCCTCCGCCAGGATGCGGAGCAGGCCCACCGCCTGCAGGCCCTGCTTTCCTTCAAGGAAACCTACATCGGCAAGACCCTGGCTGCGCAGGTGATCGGCACCAGCGGAACCGAGGAGTCGCGGGTGATTTACCTGGACAAAGGCTCGCGTGACGGCGTGAAGGTGGATATGCCGGTCATTACTCCGGATGGCATCGTCGGAAAAATCAAGGATGTTTTTTCCTTCAGTTCGCAGGTGCTGCTCATCAATGACCGCGACAGCGGCGCCGGCGTAATCCTGCAGAATTCACGATTACAGAGCATTTTGCGGGGAAGCCCCCAGGGTGAGCTGCGCCTGAACGACATTATGTCCGACGAAAAAGTGAATGTCGGCGAGCTGGTGGTGACCAGCGGCGGCGACCGTATTTACCCCAAGGGACTGCCGGTGGGGACCATCACCAGCGTGACGCCCGACCGCGAAAACGAGTCCCTGCTGGTAATCAAGCTCAAACCGGCCGCCGATCTCAATCGCCTCGAAGAAGTGCTGATCGTGAAGAATGTGGTCGAGGAGACGCCCTCGACCGACGGTTCAACGGCAATGCGAGCGGCGGACATTCTGGCGCAGCGCCTTCCCAGCGTTGATAAACGAGAGCCGGCGACAAAGCCGCCGGCAGCCGCCAGTCCGGCGCCTGGGCCGCCTTCGCATCCACCCGCCCCAGCCCAGACCAAGCCGGTCAACCCAACTGGGGAGAACAAACCGCCAGCGGGCAAAATCACTCCGTCTGTTATTCCGGCCGCGCGGCAGCCAGGCGATGCGGCAGTCAAGAAAACAGTTCCGTTGGCCCCGAATAAAGGCGGCGTAGGAGCAAACAGCCCCAATACAGTTGGCGGCAGGCCCTCTCCCGCCGCAACAGGGCCCGGCAAACCAACGGCCTCGGGCCAGCTGCCCGGCACTGCCGGAGCCGGCAACCCGGCGGTCCCGAAAACCAAGCCGGCTGCAACTCCGGCGAAGAAACCTGCTTCGCAGCCGACCCCCGCCGGTTCGGCCAGCCCCGGCCCGGGCAACGGCGGAAAACCTGATGGACCTGAAACCGGGCAGCCCCCGGCGAACAGCACGGAGAAGCCGCCCCGATGAACTACGCAGCCATTTCGCTGA
>DATIWA010000268.1:0-5406 GCA_035465515.1 Candidatus Limnocylindrales bacterium
GACCTGCCTCTGAACCGCGGCAACTACAATTTTGTCCTGAACGCCCAGGGCCGCATTCTGGGCGACCTCTACATTTTCAACCGCGGTGAATTCCTGCTTCTGGAAACCGATCGCCGGCAGGTGGAAATTCTGCTCTCCACACTGAAGCGCTTTATCATCATGGACAAAGTCGAGTTGCGCGATCTCGGCGGGGGCGTGACCGCCATTGGTCTCTGTGGGCCCCGTACCGCGCAAGTGCTGGAGCAGGCCGGAATCGCCGCCAGCGGCATGGAGCCATTGGAAGTCCGGGAATCGTCCGGCCTCACCCTGATTCGGGGTCCCGAGCAGAAACCCTGCTGGTTTGAGATCTGGCTGGAACCGGCCCAGGCGGCATCGCTGTGGAAGAAACTCACTGAGGCGGGGGCACAACCGGCAGGTTCAGAGGCGCTGGAAATGTGGCGCGTGCTGCGCGGGATCCCGCAGTATGGCCAGGACATACGCGACCGCGACCTGCCGCAGGAGACCGGGCAGACGCAGGCTTTGCATTTCAACAAGGGCTGCTACATCGGGCAGGAAATTGTTGAGCGCATCCGCTCGCGAGGGCAGGTGCATCGCAAATTTACCGGCTTCGAATTTGAAGGAACGGCCCCGGCGCTGGGTAAATACGAGGTGGAAGGGCGCGCTGTTGCGGAAATAACAACCGCGCTGCGGGTGCCGGGTACGGCCGGGGAGCGCAGCCTGGGACTGGGTTACGTCCGGCATGACGCCCTCTCCGCAGGACCGCAGGTGGAATTGCAGGGACACAAGGCAACCGTTGTTGATTTGCCATTCAAGAACCAGGTGGACGGATAATCTATGGATGACGAGAAGAAACAAGACTTTGTTGTAAGCGATCGCCGCAGGTTTGCCGCGGAAGGCGAGCGGCGGACAGATGTTCAGGTGGAGGAGGAAGAAAAAGCCTCGTCGCCTGAAAGCACCCCGGCAACGCCGCAGCCGGTGCAACCGGCGGCAGCAACACCGGCGGCGCCGCCTGCCGGCGCCGAAGCCAGGCCGGCTGGGACCGAAGAACCACACGAGATGCCCGAGCCGCCGACCGCGGAAGAACAGCACGAGCAGGACCAGGCGTACAAGGCCTCCGGCAAGAAGCTGGATGACCTTTTCCAGACGAAGCTGGGCGCTGAAGGCAGCTATCCGGAGATGAGCTTCGAGAAGGTCATCGAGTCCTTCTACATGAGCGCGCTGATCCAGATGGGAGCGATCCGTCAGGAAGGAGAGACGCCCCGCGTGGACATCATCGGCGCGCGGCAGACCATTGACTCGCTGACGGTCCTCCAGGAAAAGACCAAAGGCAATTTAAACGACCGTGAGCAGACCCTGATGCAGAACGTGCTGTTCGAGCTGAGGATGGCCTGGATCGAGCTGACCAATGCCATTGCCGCCAAAGCAACCGCTCCGCCGCCGGGTACCGGACCTGAACCGGCAAAATGAGGGCGATTCTCACCGTCCTGGGCAGCGGGACCTCCATGGGCGTGCCCACCATCGGCTGCACTTGCCGGGTCTGCACCTCTGCGGACCCGCGCGACCAGCGTACCCGTCCCTCCATCATGCTGGAGTACTCGGGGCGATGCGTGCTGATTGATACGACCCCGGACTTTCGCCAGCAGGCCATCCGCGAGAAGATCACCAGAATTGACGCGATCCTTTACACGCACGCCCATGCCGACCACATTCTGGGGCTTGACGACGTGCGGCCCCTGAGCTTCCGCAGCGAAGGCAAAATCCCGCTTTACGCCCATGAAGCCACGGCGAGCGCCCTCGAAGGGATCTTCCGTTACATTTTCGACGCCAACTACAAGTATGGGGGCATCGCGCGAGTGGAGATGTGCCGCATCAACGGCGCGCTGGACCTTTTTGGGGCCTCTTTTGTGCCGGTAAAGGTGCTGCACGGTGATGCCGAGATCCACGGCTTCCGCTTTGGCAGCGCCGCGTACCTCACCGATTTCAGCGAGATCCCTCCCGACTCCATGGAAAGGTTGAGAGGCCTGGACATTCTTTTTTTAGACGCATTGCGCCACCGGCCGCATCCCACGCACTCCACCGTCTCCAACTCCCTGCGCCTGGTGGAAGAGCTCGCGCCCAGACGGGCGTATTTTACGCATATATCTCACGACCTGGCGCATGAAGAGACCAATCAGGGCCTGCCGCAACACGTACGGCTCTCGCATGACGGTCTGAAGCTGGAGTTCGATATCGCATGAAGATTTTCCGCTCGCTCCAGGACATTCCGGGCGACCTCGGCCCCGCTATCGTCAGCGTAGGCAATTTTGACGGCGTGCATTGCGGACACCAGCAGGTGCTGCACGAAGTGGTCCAGCGTGCCCGGCAGAACGGCTGCAAGGCGGTGGCGGTGACCTTTGATCCCCACCCGTTGCGCATCCTGAGGCCGGACGCTGCTCCGCGGCTGATCACGCCGCAGCCGGCCAAGGAACGGCTGATGGCGCGGTGCGGGCTCGACGCACTGGTGGTGATCCCCTTCACCCGGGACTTCTCCATGACCACCGCCGAGGAGTTTGCCCGCGACATTCTCAGCCGCCGCCTGAATGCCAAAGAGGTCTATGAGGGGGAGAACTTCCACTTCGGCCACAAAGCGCAAGGCACGCCGCAGCGTTTGCAGGAACTGGGCCGCCAGCTTGGCTTTGCCGTGAAGCTTTACCCGGTGATGATGCTGCGCGGCAACCCGGTTTCCAGCAGCCATATCCGCGCGCTGCTTTCCGCAGGCAGGGTGGCGCGAGCGCGGCGGCTGCTGGGACGCGTGTTCAGCATCACCGCGGCGCCGGGGCGAGGCCGCGGCTATGGACAGAAATACACCGTTCCCACCATCAACCTGAGCCGTTATGACGAAATGGTGCCCGGCAACGGCGTGTACATCACGCGGACGCGCGTGGGTGCTGAGCTGTTCGACTCGGTGACCAACGTCGGCAATCGCCCGACGTTTGGCGAGGACTCATTCGCGATTGAAACCCACCTGCTTGACTTCCATCCCCTGGAGGTCACGGCCCAAACCGAAGTCGAGATATTCTTTGAAATGTGGCGGCGGGCGGAAATGAAGTTCCCATCCGTGGAAGCGTTGAAGGAACAGATCGGCAAAGATGTGCGGCGGGCCCAGCGCTACTCTGAATTGAAACAAAAGCTGGCAGACGCTCAGGAACACAAGGCAGCGCGATAGCCTGGCGGCAAACCGCTGAACAGTGGTGTTCTTCGCGGCCAAATCCTGTACAATTCCGCCCGCATGGCCACCACCACATTCCGGTTGTCTGACATCACCTCCGCCCAGAAGAAAACGCTGATTGCCGCCGCACTGGGCTGGTCGCTGGACGCATTCGACGTAATGCTCTACAGCCTGGTCATTGCTCACGTGATGGCCGACTTCGGCATCAGCAAGCCCGTGGCGGGGTGGCTCAGCACGTTCACCTTGCTGGCCTCGGGAATCGGCGGGGTCCTGTTCGGATTTGTCGCTGACCGCATCGGCCGGACCAAGGCGCTGATGTTGAGCATCCTGACCTACTCGGTCTGCTCGCTCGGCTCCGGGCTCTCGCCTTCTGTCCCGGTGCTGGCCTTTTTCCGCTTCGTGCTGGGTCTGGGCATGGGCGGCGAGTGGAACACCGGGGCCACGCTGGTGGCCGAGACCTGGCCCACGCACCTTCGCGCCAAGGCCATCGCCATTGTGCAGAGCTCGTGGGCCTGGGGTTATGCCGCTGCTGCGCTGGTAGCCGGCGTGGTGCTTTCGGCGACCAGGAACTGGCGGATGGTTTTCTTCGTCGGCATCCTGCCCGCGCTGGTCACGTTGTGGATACGCAAAAGCGTGCCTGAATCGGAAATGTGGAAGCAGCAGAAGCGGCTGGAAGAGAAGCCCCGCGCGCGCTTCAGCGAGATGTTCTCCCCCGGCCTGCGCAAGAACACCGTCTTCTTGTTCCTGCTGAACTTTTTCGGACTCTTCGCTTGGTGGGGACTGTTCACCTGGATCCCGCCCTATCTTGGTTTGCCGGTGGAAAAAGGCGGCCGGGGCTTTGGTCTGATGCAGACCACCACCCTGCTGATTGTGCTGAACCTGGTGGGAATGTTTCCTGGCTACATCAGCTTTGGCTGGGTGGCGGAACGGTTCGGACGCAAGCGCTCGTTCATCGCCTACTTGTTCTGCGCGGCCGTCCTGGTGCCCATCTACGCGGCTGCGCGCTCTCAATGGGCCATCATGATTCTGGGCGCCCTTGTCGCCTTCTTTGGCACTGGCTTCTTTTCCGGCTCGGGACTGATCGGCAGCGAGTTGTTTCCCACACGGATCAGGGCCAGCGCGCTCGGATTTACCTACAATGGCGCCCGCACCCTCAGTTCCCTGGCCCCATACACGATCGGGAAACTGGCCCAGGCCCGGGACCTCTCCTGGGCATTTTCTTTTTGTGCCCTTGCCTTTCTGATGGCCATGCTGATGGCCACGCAACTCCCGGAAACAAAGGGCAGGCCGCTGGATTAGCTGCCGCGCTGGAGTGACTTGATTTCACGCCAGAAAAATCAGGAGACGCAGCATGTAGCCGCGTCTCCTCTTGTTTCGGAAATGCTCGGCCCAAGAATTTCCGAACTTTTACCGGCGCTGGAAGGGCCGGGCGTTGTAGCCCTGTTGATAGCCCTGCTGATACGCCTGGCGGTAGTAAGCCTTGTACTGGTTTTTGTTGCCGAAGCGCGGATCATAACCGCGATCGGCGTGCTTGTAATTACTGTCATGCGTGGGACGGAAGCTGTGTCCCGTCTGGCGGTCGCGCAGGCCGTCATTGTATCCGTCCTGACTGCCGAACTGCTGCGCGGAGCTCATGCCATAGGCATATCCGGTCCCGCCGCCCCAGCGCCCCCGTCCGCCGCGATTGTAGCCATCATCGCCGTCGTGATCGCCGTCACCGTAGTAGCCGGCGCTCCGGACCTCGCGGTAGCCGCGAGTGTAGCCGTTGCGATACGCAATACGGTCGTCGTTTTCCCGGTAGCTGCAGGTCCTGTTCCAGTCAGCACGATTTCCCCGCCTCGCGTCCCATTTCCCCTGGTTGTAGCCATCGCGAAACGCCTGCCGGTCGTCATCGTCGCGATGTTGCCAGCCCCACTGGACCGGCACTATGGCTTGGGCCGCGGCCCACGTGCCGCCCAACGTCAACAACGCAGTCCCTAACAGCATCGCCCGAACATATTTCATAAGTCCTCCCGTAAAACTCTCCGCAACCTGATTCCCGATTTGGCTTCCCTCATACCGGTAACAAACCCCGGGCCGGCAAAGATCACTCTGGCGAGCTGTTAATTTCTGTAAAACGCGTGTAAGGAAAGGTTGGCGGGAGCGAGCCTGAAAGATTTGCACGCAGGCAGGACTTTTTACACGAAGAGTTCGGGGCT
>DATIWA010000269.1:0-3499 GCA_035465515.1 Candidatus Limnocylindrales bacterium
CGCACCAGCCGTCCGATGTTGGTGGTCTCATCGCGCAGGGCGCCCAGCGTGGCATCGGCGGTGTAATCCTGAACCTCAGTCACCTGGTAGTCAATGTAATAGGGACGCTGAAGCTGCCCAAGCTGCAATTTCTCCTGAGAGCGCTTCAGTTCAGCCACCATGGCCTTAAGCACCGTATCGCCATGATCGTCAAGGGCAACGGAAGGCGCCCCTGTCGCGCGATCTTCCGCCAGCGCGAAGCCGGAAAAATTCAGGCTTGCAAAACCCAACCACGATAAACAAAGACCAGCGATGAAGAGATTCTTTACGCTGCGGCGCATTAGCGGGCCTCCTCTTGCCTTGGCGTTGTGGTCTGGGTGGCCACCTTGGTTTCGTCAAAACCCGGGGGAGGCAGCACCGGAGGGCGATCGTGGCCCTGGGCCATCTTTTGCACCTCAATTTCAGAGAACAGCATGGCCGGGGCCGCCGCCGCAACCGGCACAGAACCCGATTCGGCGCCACACTCTCCGTTGAACACGTCAATTTTTTCTCCGGTGAGCACAATCCGGTTCAGCACGTTGCGCGGCGTGCCGATGATGTCCACTCCGCGGACCAGCTCATCGGGACGGCCATCGGCATAGACTTTCCATACCATCAGCGGCATCACCTGGAAGGCCTGCGGCATGTTGCGCGTGGTCAGCGTGAATCCGCCGGCGATGTCCTCAAAGTAAAGGCCGAACGGCTTTTTCTGCTTCCTGATCTCCTCAATGAATGCCTTCCGCAGCCTGGAGTCCGCAACGGCATGGCTCGAGCGCACGATCAGATTTCCCTGCCGGCCCACCGGCATCATGCCATCCTGCGCGCGTCCGTGCCCGTTCGAGTGTTCAAAGCCCTTGACCGGCATGCGCGACATCAGGAACTGCTTCAGGACCCCGTGAGAGATCAATTCGACTTTCTGGCTCTTCTCGCCCTCTTCGTCATAGGAGTAGTTGCCGCTCAACTCCACGCCGCCCAGCGACGCCAGAGTAGGATCATCCTCGACGCTGAGGAATGACGGCAGCACGGCCTTGCCGATGTCCTTGGTGAATGTCTGGCCTTCGTTGTCGCCGCGCTGGCGCTGCCCTTCCAGGCGATGGCCGACCACTTCATGGAAGAAGACGGCAGCCGCCCGGCCGGAGAGCAACGCCGGGCCGTTAAAAGGCTCAACCACCGGGGCCTTCTTGAGCTTCTGGAGGTCCTGCGCGATCTTCTCGATCTTGGCCGTCATCTCCTGCTCGGAGGCGAGTTTATCGAAGGACGAAGCGTCAAAGGTTTCCGAGCGCGCCAGGTCCATGCCGTCATCCGCGCGCGTGTTGCCCGAGGCCAGCACCCGTATCAGCGGATGGGAATCCACAATGGTCGAGCCTTCGCTGGAAACAAAATAGCGCGTGGAGTTCTGCACCAGCAGCATCACGGTGGAGGTTTCAATCTCGGGGTACCTGGCAAAGATGGCGGAAAGGCGGCGCACACGGTCCTGCCACTCTTTTAAATCGAACTGCGGCGGAGCAGACACCCTGCCCTCATGCACCTGCGGCTTTTCCTGGGAGAAGTCAGGGGAAGAATCCTCTTCCTGGGCCCGCACCTTGGAGTTGGTTTTCACTTCCAGGTAGGCCTGCACAGCGCGTTTGTACATGCGGTCCGTGTTAAGCCACAGCACGCGCTCAATCGCATCCGGCTTGTCTTCAAGAGGCAGGGAGGCGGGATTGATGGAGCTGAACCGGCCTTCGCCGTGCGTGTTATCGAGTTCCGGGCTGCCGACGCGCACGCCGATGTCCACCGTTCGCTGGTGCCGGTTGATGTCGGCGATCAGCGCCCCGTTGCTCCCGGCGATTATCGCCATGGTGTCGTCATTGGCGGAGTAGCTGATAAAGTACGGCGCCGGATCGGCTTTCTTGAGCGACGTCATGGCGCGATGCAGCTCCTGCTCCAGCGTGGTGAGCAGGACCGGATTGCCGCCGTTGCTGCCGGCGCTGGTTTGCGCGAATGACGCTGGCACGGACACTGCGGCCAGAAGAAGACAGGAAAATAAGGCCTTGCAAGCTGACATAGGTACTGAAGAGTGTACCTGAATTTCAGACACCGGAAACGTTACCTAAGACGACGGCGAGACCCTTGTTTCACCGCGAAGGACGCGACGGGCGCAACGGGAAAAACAGTCAAAGGCAGTTCACGGTCCCGGTTAAGCCATGCCTGGGGCGCACCACATTGAAATTAATGAGGATACCCGCCTTTTGCCGATTGGCCCTGAACCCACCATCAACCGCGCATGGTGGATGGCGGCAAGCGAATCTACGGACTTCACCTCAAGCACCACTAAATCTTCCACTAGCAGGGCCACAAGCGTGAATCCGGGTTTTTACTCGCTCGCCGACACCGCTTTTTCCGGTTTCCAGCGCAGCACGGGCTTACGGGCGGCGGCGGTCTCATCCAGGCGTCCAACGCGTGTCATGTGAGGAGCGCTCTTGATCAGCTCCGGGTCCTCGTCGGCTTCACGGGCAATGGACTTCATGGCGTCAATGAACAGGTCCAACTCTTCCAGTGATTCGCTTTCCGTAGGCTCGATCATCAAAGCGCCCGGGACCACCAGCGGGAACGACACTGTGTAGGGATGAAAGCCATAGTCAATCAGGCGCTTGGCGATGTCGCCTGTCTTGATTCCCTTTTGCGCCTGGAGACGGTCACTGAATACCACCTCGTGCATGGAAGCGCTCTTGTAGGGCAGCTCGTAATCGCCGTCGAGCATTTTGCGGATATAGTTGGCGTTGAGCACTGCGTCTTCGGTGGTCTGGCGCAGGCCGTCCGGGCCGTTGGCCATGATGTAGGCGAGTGCGCGGACGTGCATTCCGAAGTTGCCAAAAAACATTCTCACCCGGCCTACCGACTGCGGCCGGTCGTAGTCAAAGCCCAGAGTGCCATCGGCTTTTTCCACGATCACCGGCTTGGGCAGGAAGGGCTCCAGAATTTTCTTGCAGGCCACCGGGCCGGAGCCGGGGCCGCCGCCGCCATGGGGCGTGGAGAAAGTCTTGTGCAGGTTCAGGTGCATCACGTCCACGCCAAAGTCGCCGGGACGGGTCTTGCCCACCAGCGCATTCATGTTGGCGCCGTCCATGTACAGCAGGCCACCCTTGCGGTGCAGGATCTCCGCAATCTTGTGGATTTCCTGTTCGAAAATGCCGAGTGTGTTGGGATTGGTGAGCATCAGGCCGGCGACGTCTTCATTCATCTGGGCTTCCAGCGCGCCGATGTCAACCATGCCGTGCGAGTTGGACTTGAGATTTTCAACGGCATAGCCGCAGATGGCCGCGGTGGCTGGGTTGGTGCCGTGCGCGGAATCCGGGATCAGGATTTTTTTGCGCGGATTGCCCCGGGATTTCAGGCAGGCATGGATCAGCAGGATGCCGGTCATCTCGCCGTGTGCTCCGGCCGCCGGCTGCAAAGTGATGGCGTCCATGCCGGTGATGTCGAGCAGGCAATCGGCCAG
>DATIWA010000270.1:0-3819 GCA_035465515.1 Candidatus Limnocylindrales bacterium
CAGATCACGCAGGCCCAGACCGCGATGCAGCAGCAGAACTGGGCCGAAGCGGAGACCGCGTTGAAGCAGATCCTGGCCGCCGTCCCCGATACCAAACGCTGGGAGTTCTACAAAGCGCTGGCAGATACGCAAAAGAACCAGAACAAGAACGACGACGCAGTCCAGAACTATGAAAAAGGGATTCAGATAGCGCAGGAGGTGGCGTCAGGCGCTATTCCTCCGGACCCCAATAATCCCAACTCCCAGCCGGCGCGCGCCAAGGCCGGCGCAGGGCAGATGCTGAATTCCGAGGGCAATCTGTACGTAAGCATGGGAAAGAACGATCAGGCCATGGTCGCCTTCAGGAAGGCTGCGGAGCTGGATCCCAATCCGGCGGTGGCTTACTACAACTTATGCGCCATGGAGTTCAATGCCGCCAAATACGATGACGCTGCGACGGCGTGCGACAAGTCTATCGCCGCTGATCCCAACAAAGCCGACTCATGGTTCTTCAAAGGCGCAGCCCTGGTCAAAGCAGGCAAGGCGCCTGCCGCGGCTGATGCATTGAACAAATACCTGCAACTGGCGCCCACCGGGCCGCATGCGGCGGAAGCCAAGGCCATGCTGGCAAAAAAATAGACTCGAGCTTTGTCTTGAGCGGGCGGCCTGCGGGCCGCTCTTTTTTCAGGCCGCGGCCTTGAAGGCGAGGGCCACGGCGGCCGTATCTTCCGCCACAGCTACCACCGCGTCAGGCAGGCGCGTCCTGGCAACGACGAACCTACGCAGGTGATACATGCCGTAGGCGGCGCCCACAGCCGCCAAGGCTCCCAGAATGGCGCCGGTAATCCGGCGTCCGCGTTTTTCCCCGCCTACCAGCGCTCCTGAGTACGCTCCGGAAAGAGCGCGTCCCGTCAATGCAGGCGGGCTGATGCGAGCAGGGATTTGCGGCAGCTTGTCCGCGGCAAGTTCAGCCAAGGCCGCAAGGCCAAGCGCGACTCCAAGCCTGCGATTTGTTTTCGAGGAGGGACCGGTTTGGCTGCGTTTATAGGCGAGAGCTGCGGGGGCTGTAAAGGTACGCATTCCGGCAACCGCCCCAAGGGCAAGCGCGGGGAGAATTCCGCTGTTCTTCATGCCTTTATGGATGGTTAGGTCCACTGGCGGGATGTGCCATGGCCGGCGACAGCGAGATGTAACGCTTCCGCGCGCGACAGCACTAACAGTCAGGATAGATTGATCATGAGCAAGATTCACGTTATTAGCGAGCGCGGGCAGCTGGTGGGCACGTTTGTTCCCCCACCCAGGCCGGCAGACCCCGGGGTCCCTGCTTGTACGCCAGAGTTACGGCGCGGACAAAGGCTGCATGAACTTGAAATTGAGAACGCCGAGAGCTATTACCGGGAAGGCGACTTTATCGGCCTGCACAAGCTGGTGATGAAGAAACTCAAGCTGAAGTGACCGGCCCAGCCGGGCGGTAATCCAGACGGACAGCGCGAAAAGCCTGGCGGGTAATACAATCCTAGGGATGACCACCGCTGCCCAACCTGCTGGAGTGCTTAGCTTCGATCAGGCACAGGCCAGCGTGCTCGACTATTGCCGGAAGGTAGCCCCGCCGCCCGCAGAAGAGGTCCATCTATTGATGGCGTTGGGGCGCGTGCTGGCGCAGCCGGTGAAGGCCGATCGCGATTTCCCGCCGTTCCCTCGTTCCACGCGCGATGGTTACGCACTCCGCGCCGCCGACCTTCGCAACCTGCCCGTAAAACTGCGCGTAACAGGCCAGATCAAGGCCGGAGGAACTTTCTCCGCCACGGTCAACGCAGGGGAAGCAGTGGAGATCATGACCGGGGCATCGGTGCCAGCCGGCGCGGATGCCGTGGTGATGGTGGAGTACAGCAGCCGCGCAGGGGACACGGTGGAGATCCAGCGCGCAGTGAGCGCCGGCGAAAATCTGGTTCCTGAGGGAGCGGAGGCGAGCGCGGGCCAGGAGCTGCTGGCAGAAGGCGTCAGGATCGGCCCGGCACAAATCGCCATGGCGGCGGCGGCAGGTTGTGCGAACCTCAGCATCTATCGCAAACCGCAGGTCGCGGTGCTGGCCACCGGGGACGAACTGGTGGACGTCTCAGAAAGGCCGGGCCCGCAGCAAATCCGCAACAGCAACAGCTATTCGCTGAGCGCGCAGGTTGCGCAGTGCGGCGGCCAGCCGCTGCAATTGCCGGTGGCTCCGGACGAAGAGCGCAAGCTCACGACGCTGATGCAGGCGGGGCTGGAGGGAGCGGACATGCTGCTTCTTTCCGGAGGCGTCTCCATGGGCAAGTTTGACCTGGTAGAACAGGCGCTGGGCAAGCTGGGCGCGCGGTTCTTCTTTACCGGAGCGCAGATCCAACCGGGCAAGCCGGTGGTGTTTGGTGAAATCAGAATCGGCGGCCGGGCCAAGCCCTTCTTCGGACTCCCCGGAAACCCGGTTTCAGTGATGGTCACGTTTGACCTGTTTGTCCGCCCGCTGCTGCAGGCGCTCAGCGGAGCCTCGCCTTCCCGGTTGCCGGCGTTGAAGGCCCGCTTGAGTAAGGATTTCAAGACCAAGACCGGGCTTACCCGATTCCTGCCGGCCATGCTGACAGGTGGCTTGTACGATCCCGAGGTCGAAATTGTCCCCTGGCAGGGCTCTGGCGACCTGCTGGCTTCAGCGCGGGCAAATTGTTATCTTGTGATACCGCCTGATCGCGAACTGATTCCCGCGGGGGAAATGGTGCCGGTCCTGGTGCGCTGATGGCCAAATCCACGAGCAAAAAGCTTTCTCATTACGACGACGCCGGCCGGGCGACCATGGTGGATGTCTCCGGCAAGGCGGAGACGCGCCGCCAGGCCGAGGCTTCGGCATTTGTCGAGATGTCGGCTGAGGTGCTGCGGGCGCTGCCCGCCAACCCCAAGGGGAATCCGCTGGAAGTAGCACGATTTGCAGGCATTTCCGCCGCCAAGCGCACCGCGGAACTGATACCTATGTGCCATCAGCTGCCGCTGTCTCACGTTGATGTGACCACTGAGGTGTGCGAGAATGGCGTTCGGGTCCGCTCGCGGGCGGTAACCACTGCCCAGACAGGGGTGGAGATGGAGGCGCTGGTGGCAGCCAGCGTGGCCGCCTTAACCGTTTACGACATGTGTAAGGCCCTGGACAAGGGAATTGTGATCCGTGAGGTGGTTCTGGAGAGCAAGTCCGGGGGGAAAAGCGGCGATTACAGGCGCAAACGCCCCGCAAATCAGCAATAAGAAACAGGTTTCATGCCCAGCAATATCAAGGTCCTGCTTGTCGATGACAATCCTATGATTCTAGAGATGTTACGGCAGGGCCTTGCCCACTTCTGCAACGTTCAGGTGGTGAGCGACAGCGCCGATGCCCTGCTGAAGACGATCGACGAAAAGCCAGATCTGGTGATTGCCGACTATTCCATGCCCGGGATGGACGGTATGCAGTTCCTGCAAAAGATCAAAGCCCGCCCTAACACCGCCGCCATTCCGGTAATGCTTATGGCCAGCAAAGCCGACATCAACGAGAAGCTCAAACCGGTGCAGGACACGGTGGAAGATTTTGTGGAAAAGCCCTTCTTTACCAAGGAGGCCGCGGCCAAGATCAAGAAAGTGGTGGACAAAATCTCCCTGGAAAAGATGGCCCGGGAGGCGCCGGGCGATTCCGTGCTGCGCGGCAGCCTGGCCCAGATGAACGTGCTGGACCTGCTCCAGTCGCTGGATATGGGCCGCAAGACCTGCGCACTGACCCTGACCAACAACGGCGATAGCTGCAAAATGTTTTTTACTGACGGCCAGATCAACCACGCGGTTTACGACAAG
>DATIWA010000271.1:0-3825 GCA_035465515.1 Candidatus Limnocylindrales bacterium
TCAGGCCGGAACGCTTTGGCAAACTTTGTTCTGCGCCTGTTGCAGCGGGCTCGGCGCGTGGTTAGGTCTCGCCCTTATTTTTAGTCAGCAAATTAGCAGCTGGCACTTGGCAGCCAGCAATCAGCTCTTGTGATCTCGTCATCGATTGTAAATTACAGTAGCGGCAAATTGCTAAGCAGGCGTGCGACCCCATACTCGGACAAGAATTTGGCTAGTCGGCAATTGCCGCCTGCTAGCTGCTGAATCGCCGCGCAGTCAAAGCCGTAACGGCCAGCCCGCACAACAGGACGGCGCCTTCGGTGCGGGTGGACCATTCATGAAGCCGGTTGAATTCCATGCGCCGGGGATCGGATTGGGAAACGTTGTCGATGACTCCCATTTCGCTGCGCAGGCTCCGCATGCGCGGGATGATGGCGAACTGCGAAACCAGCGTAAGAGCCAGCATCGCAAACATCAGAATGTGGGCCGCTGAAATGGCGCGGAATTGCGCATGCCTGATCCGGTTGCAGGCGAGGGAAGCGAGCAGAAAAACAGAGCCGGAGACCAGTCCCATCCAGTGCAGAGCGGTCAGGCTGCGGTTCACCACATTGCCAGCCAGTTCGCGCGTGGGAAGCACGGTGAACACTGTAGGGGCCAGGACGAAGGCGAAAAAGATAATTCCGCCGATCCAGACGATCAGCGCCAGCAGCATGACGGCGCGCAGCCAGTTCATACGGGGACGGCCACGCTGTTTACGATGTCGCGAATAATTGTCTCTGACTGCTCGGATTTCTTGAGCGTTGAAGAGTAGCGGGCATTGATGACCACGCGGTGTGAGAAGACCGGTGCGGCCAGCGATTTGAAGTCGGCCGGCGTGGCAAATTTGCGTCCGTCAAGGTAGGCCATGGCTTGCGCGGCGCGATACAGCATGATGGCGCCGCGGGGCGAAACGCCCAGGGCCAGCGACTCCGACTCGCGCGTCCGCTTTACGATCTGGAGAGCGTAGTCCACCAGCGAATCGTCCACTTTGACCTGCGTAACCTCGTCCTGCATCGCGATTACATCTGCGCCCGTGGCGACCGGCTTGATCTGGTCCAGGCGGGCCGCTCCGGCCTCCGAGCGCAGGATCTCGCGTTCGTTTGCCTCCTGCGGGTATCCCATGCGTACGCGCAACAGGAAGCGGTCAAGCTGCGATTCAGGCAGCGGATAGGTCCCGTGATGCTCCACCGGGTTCTGGGTGGCGACCACCAGAAAGGGCTGCGGCAGGGGATGGGAACGCCCATCCATTGTGACCTGTCCTTCATTCATTGCTTCCAGCAGGGCAGACTGAGTTTTGGGCGTAGTCCGGTTGATTTCGTCCGCCAGAAGGATGTTGGTGAACACAGGACCCGGTTTGAACTCAAACTGCTGTTCGGCGGCGGAGTACACGGAGATGCCCAGCACGTCAGAGGGCAGCATGTCACTGGTGAACTGGATGCGCTGGAAGCTGCAGTCCAGGGCCCGGGCCAGCGCATGCGCCAGTGTGGTCTTGCCGACGCCCGGAACGCCTTCAATCAACAGATGACCGCGGGCGAGCACGGCCACCAGGGACATGCGCACAACTTCATCGTTTCCACGGATTACTGTGCGCAGTGACTGCTCAATGGCATTTGCGCGGGTGCCTGCTGTGGTCTGGAGCTGTGTTGGAACCATGTACTGCGCTCTATTGTATAGCCGTAAGGCAAATTTTCAGCGGGAACACACCGTTACCGGGGTCGTGCGTCGTTCTACTATGCCCCTGAGCCGCCGGCCACTCAAGCTGCAGCAGACCTGGCGCTGGTTCCGAAAGTAACCTCGGGGGATACTTCTGCTTTTGGTCGACGAATAGCCGGCCGGGCAAAGCCGGGCCGGCCTGAAGCTTGAAAGCAGCGAATCGGTTGTCCGTGAAAGGGCCGGCGGGGCGCTTTACTGATACTCGGCGGGCCTTCCTGTGAGCCGCTCGATCCGCTTGTAAATCGGCGGATGGGTGGAGAACAGGTTGGCGAAGTCAGCGCCGACCATCGGTTTCACAATAAACAAGTGCGCCGTGGAAGGCGAGGCCACAAGGGGCACGCGCTTGGAATATCCATCCAATTTCTGCAGCGCGCGCGCCAGCGCGTACGGATTGCCCGTGTAATGTGCGCCAGACGCGTCGGCTTCATACTCGCGGGTGCGAGAGACCGCCAACTGGATCAGCGCCGCCGCCAGAGGCGCGACGATCAGCATAAGCAGCCCGCCCAGGGCCCCGCCGCGACGGTCGCGGTCGTCTCCAACGCCTCCAAACCAGAATCCCATGCGCGCCAGCATGGTAATGGCGCCGGCCAGGGTTGCAGCGATTGAGCTGGTCAGGATGTCGCGGTTGCGGACGTGTCCCAGTTCGTGCGCCAGCACGCCTTCGAGTTCCTCGTCATCCAGCAGCCGCAAAATGCCTTGCGTGACCGCTACGGAAGCATGCCGGGGGTTGCGGCCTGTGGCAAATGCATTGGGCGAATCATTGGGGATTACATACATTTTCGGCATAGGAATGCCGATCTTCTGGGTAAGACGCTCCACCACTTCAAAGACTCGCGGCAACTCCTCGCGACTCACCGGCCGGGCGCGGTACATGGCCAGGGAAATCTTGTCCGAGAAGAAGTAGGAGACAAAATTCATCACGCCGGCGATGACAAAGGCCACGACCATGCCGTTCTGTCCGCCGAAGTAGTCGCCGATCCCAATGGCGAGCAGGGTAAGCAGCGTGAGCAAAAAGGCAGTTTTCAACCCATTCATACTTAGTAGATGCTAAATGTTTCGCCGACGATTCCGCAAAGCGGCGCTGCACCAGCCCTCAGGCAAATTCCTGCAGCCAAGCCCTGCTGTTCAGCAGCGAAAACTGCTTCACATTTCTTAATGGATTGTCGGAGCCAATAAATTCAACGCTGAGGCTGCTTATTAGAATTTTTAATCTTTATTTGATTGCATTCTGAGCAAGCCTTAAAGTACCCTGCATTTCGGCTTATAGTCGTAAGACGATGATGTCGCAACGACGTTCATCGTGCCCGCCTTACGGCCTTCCGGGCTTTCCCTCCGCAAAGCAAGCCTCTCGCGGACTCCAGTGGAGTCTCTACGTGCCAATCGATTTGAGATCCCTCTGGTTTCAGTACCACAAACATTAAGGAGCGCAGCTATGAGCTACATCTATCTTCCTAAGGACGCGTCTAAAACGCGCTTACGGGAAGCGGAGAATGCAAGGAAGAATAGGGCCGAGATCTTAAAGGCCTATTCCCAAGGCAAGATCTCACGACGCGACCTCATCAAATGGGGCCTCATCACAAGCGCAGGCGCGATAGCACCAATCGGGGGTTTGAGCCCGTTCGTGCCCAGCGTTCATGCTGAAAAGTTCAATATTCCAACCGGTGCACCGCCCAGCCCGCTGTTCGGCGTTCAGCCTTTCAGCACGCCGATGCCCCGCTTTGACGTTCTGTCGCGCAACCCGGTCTCATCATTGACGCCGGCTCCGCAGGCGGAAGCCAACCAGACCCAGCAGTTGCTGGATCCAGGATTTGGTCTGCCCGCGGGCAGCACCGGCCCCATTGAAGGCCGTCCGCCGGGGCCAATCTGGGCGCACCAGAAATTCGCCCAGTTCCCGCCCCAGGTGGCCGTGGAAGCCTCGCAACTCGGGGCCACCACCAACACTGTTTACAATCCGGCCGTCCCATCGAGCCTGAACTCGGGCATTGATCCGACCGCTTCCATTCCGCTGAAGTTCCATCCCCAGTTGCCCACGCAGGACGTGAACTCGGTCTGGACCTTCAACGGCACCATTCCTCCCAAGCTGGTCCAGGGCCG
>DATIWA010000272.1:0-1686 GCA_035465515.1 Candidatus Limnocylindrales bacterium
CGATGATGGCGACCCGCTTGCCGGTGGAAAAATCCATGGACGTGTAGGGCGGCAGCAGGTTGTAGTGGTACACAAAATCCTTGGCCGCATAAACGCCCCTGGCGTCTTCTCCGGGCAGGCCGAGTTTCTTGGTGCCCTGCGCGCCCACGGCAAAAACAATTGCGGAAGGCGACCACTCGCGCAGCAGCGGGATGGAGATGGCCGATTCACCACTCACCGGCAGATGGCCGAAATAGTGGACGTTGGACAAGCTCAGCACCTTGGCGAACTGCTTGCGCAACCCGATCTTCATCTTGTCTTTGGTGGGATAGATGCCGTATTCGGCGAGGCCCCCGGGCTTGATATCGCGATTGAAGATAATGGTCTGGTGCCCGCCCTGGGCGATCTTCTGTGCGGCAAAAAGCCCAGCCGGGCCGGCGCCGATGACGAATACGGTCTTCACGTAATTTCCTCCCAGAGTCACCGCAATCAAAGCAGGCGGCGCAGGAGAGACAACCAGAGAGAGCAAACTGATTGTTCATTGCGCCGCTTGCATCCATTTACGGCAAATTTCTTCTTTTACTGTTCCTTAGCGTCATTATCCCTTAGCTGCATTATCCTTTAGCATCCACGGGCATTTTGGAAAAAGCTTCGTACAATTTCCAGCGCTCGTCCACGTCCTGCTGCGCCAATGCAAGCAGCCTTTTGGCATCATCCGGATGCATCTGGCGGAGGGATGCGTAGCGCGTCTCATTATAGAGATAGTTTTCCAGCGGAATCGAGGGCGCCTTGGAATCGAGCTGCAAGGGGTGCTTGCCTTCCCTGGCCAAATCCGGATTAAAGCGGAACAGCGGCCAGTGGCCCGATTGGACCGCCAGCTTCTGCTGATCCAGGCTGTGCGACAGGTCGAGCCCATGGGCGATACAGGGGGCGTAAGCAATGATCAACGATGTGCCCGGGTAGGCCTCGGCCTCATTAAAGGCCTTCAGCGTCTGCATGTCGCCCGCGCCCATGGCGACGCGCGCCACATACACGTTTCCGTACGCCATGGCCATGAGCGCCAGGTCCTTCTTGGCAGCGGGCTTTCCGCCGGAAGCGAACTTGGCCACCGCGGCGCGCGGCGTGGATTTGGATGCCTGGCCTCCGGTATTGGAATAAACCTCGCTGTCCAGTACCAGGACGTTCACTTTTTTTCCGGAGGCCAGGACATGATCAAGACCGCCATAACCGATGTCGTAGGCCCATCCGTCGCCGCCCACGATCCATAGCGCCTGCTTTACCAGGGCGTCAGCGACGGAGAACAGGTCGCGGGCATCGGCACTGGCTGTCTTGATGAGCTCAAGTTTTTCTTTCAGCAGCTTCACACGCTCCCGCTGGGCCTGGATTCCGGCTTCACTTCTCTGGTCGGCGTCAAGCAGGGTGCGCACCAATTCGTCTCCCAGGCCCGGGCCGAGCCGCGTCAGCAGAGCGCGGGCATAGTCAGTCTGCTTTTCCTGGGCCAGGCGAATTCCCAGGCCAAACTCTGCGTTGTCTTCAAACAGGGAATTGGCCCAGGCGATGCCGCGCCCCTCGTTGTTGAAAGTGTAGGGCGTGGTGTGCAGGTTGCCGCCATAAATGGAAGAGCAGCCGGTGGCATTGGCGATGACGGTGCGGTCGCCAAAGAGCTGGGACAGCAGCTTGATATAGGGCGTCTCGCCGCAGCCGGAG
>DATIWA010000273.1:0-10846 GCA_035465515.1 Candidatus Limnocylindrales bacterium
CGACTTTGAGCGGAGCATCACCAACACCATCACGGTCGGCGGCATTACCAACACGACCCGTTCCAACCTGCGCCTGCTGCATGGGCTGTTCGGTCCCAAGATCCAGACCACCGGACCGGTGCGCGTATTTGCTCTGCTGAAGGGCGGCTTTGTTAATTTTGGCGTGGGCGGTCCGGCCACCATCGGCGCCGTCCAAAACCAGATCGGCACCATTGTTGACGGCGATACCGACGGGGCTTTCTATCCCGGCGGAGGCGTGGAGTTCAACATCGGCTGGCTGGGCATCCGCGCAGAAGCAGGCGACGAGATCATCTTCTTCAGCGACAAGGCGCGGAACAATTTCCGTGCCACCATTGGGCCGCAGATCGTTTTCTAAAGCGAGGTTGTAAAATTTAACTCGCACCCCAGGAGAAAGCAGCTCTCGTGGGCTGCTTTCTCCTCTTTTCCAGGGAGGTGCTGGAGTTGGCCACAGTAGCGCAGAAGCTGGAAACCAGCGCAGACCGGAGTCGCGGTCCGCTGCTGGGCATTGCCGCGGGCTACGCGCTCATCGTGGTCACCATCTGGAGCGCCCGCCCGGCGCAACGCTGGCTCTTCTGGGGGGACGCAGTCTTTTTCTTGTGCGCCGCGCTGACCGCTGCTTCCGGCAGACGCCCGAAATTGCGCCGGCCTGGCGTGGCTGCTGCGATCATGCTGACAGGAGCGGCGCTGGCAGGGTTGGTCCTGCTGGTGGCTGCCGGAGCCGGCACTCTGCATCCTCTTTTTGGCACGCCGGACGCCTTTCTGCATGCTGGAATGTATTTGACCTGGGCGGTGGTCCAGCAGTGGATCCAGCAATCGTTTTTCTTCGTGCGCATGGAGCGCATTGTGCATCGCGGCGTGCTGGCCAGCTTCGCCGTGGCGGCAATGTTCGCGCTGGCGCATCTCCCCAACCCGGTGCTCACGCCGCTGACTTTTATCGGTGGCTGGATCTTCAGTGAACTCTTCCGTCGCTACCGCAGCGTCCTCCCCCTGGGCATTGCCCAGGGTCTGATCGGACTGGCGGTGGCCCTGGCTGTTCCTGATGCAATCAATCATCACATGCGCGTTGGGCTGGGATACTTGCAGTACCCACGATAACGCCGGAGCGGGCATGCCGGCCCTGAGTTCGCAATGGGGCTGGAAGAACAGGCGCGCGATCAGAACGACTCTCCGCGTGTGTTAAATTAATAGCTGTGTGGGCGCGTAGCTCAGTTGGTAGAGCAACGCCCTTTTAAGGCGTGGGTCGCTGGTTCGAATCCAGCCGCGCTCACCATTCCTCATCACGCCTTCCGTTTCGCCCCAGCTAGTAAAATAATCCCTTCACAGAATGGACTACACCGAACAGCAACGTTTTCTGCGGTTCAGCCGCATCTGGGGGATTGCCTTCATCGTGGCTTTAGTCGCGGTCGCTACTCTATGCCTGAAACTCAGCGCCCCCCTGCCCGCCGGCCCGCTTGGTATTGCTGTGTTGCTGGTGCTCACGCTGGCTACGCTCGTCTATTACACGCCGGACTATCTTCACCTGACGGTGAACACGGACAAGAGATCGCGCTGGGCAGTAAAGATCCGCCGGCGGCTGATCGCCGCTGTTCTGGTGCTTGGCTTGTTGCTGGCGTCCAGCGGGCACGGAAGAATCGTTGCGCTGCTTGCCGCATTCTGGCTCCTGGCGGTGAGCTTTCTTGCGCGAAAATTGCCCGCGCGTTACACAGCTTTGTGTTTCTGGACCACTGACTTCGCCCTGATCGCTGCCTTGCTTCTGACGACGCCGCTTGATCTGACGCTGGGTGCGGTGCTGCTGGCCCTTTCCGCGTTTCACGCGATGGTCACATCGGAGCGTCATCTGGCAAGCTGGGCGGCGTTTGTCACGGCCCTGAGCCTGGCTCTGCTCGTGGGAGCCGCCCTCGGCCGTGGTATTGCTCCTATTCCGGTTTCGGCGCTCGCAGCTCTGGTCGTCGTCACGGTTGGGGCAACCAGTTGGCTCGTTTATCGCGCCGCCAGGCAGAATGCTAAAAGCGTCCAGGCAGCCCTGCGGGAATTGATGGATTTCACCGGCTACTCTGCCGATCGGGTGCGGCATTTATGGGCTGTCAGCAGCCAGGAACTGGCGCGGAACTGGCAGGCCGCCGGAAACCTTACCGGCGACCCGGACCGCTTGGCCGAGTGGTACCGGCAAAATTCCGAGGTTTACCTGTTTGACACTTCCGCTTACAACCTGGAATACAAGCGCATTCGCTCCAACCTGAATGTGCTCAGGCTGGCGCGGGGATCCTGCCTTGACTACGGCGCTGGAAATGGCGAGATCCTGCTGGAACTGGCCAGGCGCGGGCATCGCGTGGCCTACTACGACGTGGAAGGCGAGACCATGCGCTTTGCCCGGCACCGGGCGAAGCAGCGTAATCTCCCCGTCCAGTTTTTCACTACGCGGGACCAGATTGCGGCGAAAGGGCGCGATTATGACACCATCTATTCGCTGGACGTTCTGGAGCACCTTCCCGACCTGCGCGGCGAGCTGGACTTTCTTTCATCTCTGCTGAATCCAGGCGGATTGTTCGTCTTCGACGTGCCTGCGGGCGCCACCAGTTCGCACCCCATGTACCTCAACCACAATCTCGATGTAGTCACGCACCTGAAGAGCAGAGGCCTGCGCGATGAGAGGACATTCTGGCAGAGGCTGCCCTTCAGAAAAGAAGAGAAATATTTTTTTCGCGCGCCAAGCTCAGCGGACCGGCAGACATCGCCCTCAACTGGCAGCTACGCCCGCGCCTGATCAGATGTCCACGGGCGAGCTTCTGGCTCAGCGGCAACGATGAGACCGCGCCCGCCGTGCCACGCCGGGGAGCCGTTCCAGCCGGGCCAGAGCTGGTTACAGGTCTGACCATGGCTCCGTTGCCTTATTGCGTGCAGTTGATGGTGAGTTCCAGCGTAACCGGGTTGCGCGGATTGAATCCCCGCGAGCCTCGTTATAGCAGGAGAAAGCTGCGCATCACAGCCCGGCGCAGCTTGCGAGGATTCGGCTTTGCGGAGCGACGGGCCCCCGGAAACCAATCTCAGAAGCCCATGTCGTCCTTCCTGGTTTTGCCGTGCCTGCCTTCGCCGCCGGCGAAGCGCTCTGCGCCAGCGTTTGCCTCGCCTGAGTTCAGGGCTTTCAAGCCGTGACGCAGTTCGTTCTGCCGGGCGTCTTCCCATGTCAGCGACCATTGCTCGCAGGCTGAGAGCCGGTCATTGCGCAGGCCTTCCTGGGGGAATTCCGCCAGAGACTGCGCAAGTTCCAGCGCGGCCTCCCGGGCTTTGCCTCTTTCCGTCAGACGGTTGACCAGCCCGATCTGCAAGGCCTCCTCCGCCGGCACGCTGCGTCCGGTGAGTATCAGGTCCATGGCCCGGCCATGGCCAATGATGCGCGGCAGGCGCACGGTACCCAGATCTATCAATGGCACGCCAAAACGGCGGTTGAACACGCCGAGCACCGCGTCCCGCGCCGCGACGCGAAGATCACACCACAGCGCCAGTTCCAGTCCTCCTGCCACGGCATGGCCCTCAATCGCGGCGATCACCGGCTTGCCCGGAAGAAGCCATGTTGGTCCCATCGGTCCCGTGCCCGCGGGATCAACCGGTGGACGGCGGCCGTCGGCTATCTCGCGCAGATCGGCGCCCGCACAGAAGGTTTCGCCTGCGCCGGTGAGCACCGCCACGCTGAGAGAGTCGTCGCGATCAAATGCCTGGAACGCTTCTCCGAGCGCCTGCGCCGTGGCCGAATCAACTGCGTTGCGCGCCTGCGGACGGTTGATGGTGACTACCAGGACCCTGCCATCGCGTTCAACCAGTACAGACTTTGCACCGTCATTCATCTCAGTCGCCAATCTCTTGTGGAATTATTTTGCCGGCTGAACAGTTTCCACCATCTCCGCCACCACCGCGCCGATCCTTCCCAGCGCTGTCCTGACCTTTTCCGGTTCGTAGCCTACCGTGATGCGCAAATGGCGCTCCGTTCCCAGATATGCGCCCGGCGCCACCAGCACGGATGCCTTCTCCCGGATCCGATTGGCCAGATCTACTGAGCCCATATCCAAGTGGTAGCCCACGAAGGCGATGGATGTTGCCGTCGCCTTGTGCACGGAGAATCTCCCGTTCTGCCAGCGGACCCAGCCGGCCAGAATCGCATGGCCTTCGCGCGAAAGGCTTTTCTGGCGGTCCAGCAGCATCTGCCGTTTCCCGGGTTCCAGCGCCATCTCCGCCAGCTTCATGCTGGGGCCGGCGGCGGCAATCACCGCGTATTCATGACGCCGCCACAGGTCTTGAATGATTGCAGGCGCCGCCAGCGCCCAGCCAATGCGCAAGCCCGCAAGGCCGTACGCTTTCGACAGGCTGTTGACGCAGATGACCCGGTCATACATTTCCCAGAAGCTGGGCGTCTCCCCGCCTTCCAGTTCCGTTCCGCAATAGACTTCATCCGCATGCAGCCATGCGCCGGTCTTCGAGCAGATGCGGACAACCCGCTCCATTTCGTGGCGCGAAAGAATGCTGCCCGTGGGATTGTTGGGGTTTACCACGGCGATCATCTTTGTCCGGCTGCCTGCCAGCGACTCCAGCTCATCGAGATCGAGCCGCCAGTTGTTTTCCGGGCGAAGATGGGTTTCCTTCACCACACAACCAATGTTTTTGGCCAGTCCCCACACCTGCCTGTAGCCCGGCGAGACCACAATGACCTCGTCGCCCGGCTGGAGCAGGGAAGCGCAGATCATCCAGTTCGCCTGGGCCGCGCCCACGGTGACCAGCACATTGTCTGCCTGCGCCCCGGCATACAGCGCGGCAATGCGTTCACGCAGCAGTCCCGTGCCATTGACCTCAGGATAGTAAAGGGCCAGGTTGGTCAATTCGCCGGCGTCGTTGCCCGCCAGCAGGTCACTCACGCCGGCGCATTTCACGGAGCTGTCGGCCAGGTTGTATTCAACCGTCCGCTCAAATTGCGACTGAAAATGTTCAAGCTCGAAATTCTGGAAATCCATAAAGATTGACCGGGGCTTTCTCCTTGTCTAAAAAGCTGCCTTCTTGTTATTCCGGAGCAGAGGAAAATGCATTCTGCTGCCCGACCTGGAGACGGCGTGTTTTCTCCAGCCGCTTCTGCCTGCGCCAGTAAAAATAGAATGGTACGCCCATCAGCACAATCACGACTCCGGCCAGCGCTTCCCGGGGACGTTCCGCCACAGCGTTGATGGTGAAGATTGTCCCCACAACCACGTAAATCCCCGGCAGCCATGGATACCCGGCGCAGCGGTAAGGCCGCTCGGCATTGGGCATCTTCCGCCGCAACACAAACAGAGCGGCGACGGTGAGCACGTAGCTGAGCACCATCATGAACATGACGTAGGTAAAGAGCTGGTCGTAGCGTCCGCTGAGAGTCAGCGCCCCGGCCCACACTGCCTGCAATACCAGGCTGGTAACCGGGGTATGCCAGCGCGGATGCACCCTGGCCAGCGCGTGGAAGAAAACGCCGTCTTCCGCCATGGCGTAATACACGCGGGCTCCGCTCAGAATGCAGCTGGCCATGGCGCCGAAGCAGGAAATCGCAATCATCAGCGCCAGCCATTTCGCCGACGAGTTCGAGAAGAGGGATACGGCCGCCGCCTGCGCCACCGCGGTCTCTGCCGCGATCCCCGCCATTGGCAGCGCGTACAGGTATACCGCATTGATGGCAAGGTAAAGCGCGCCCACGATCAGCAGCCCGAGGAGCAGCGAACGCGGCAGGTTGCGCTGCGGCTCTTTCACTTCTCCCGCGACCCAGGTGATGTACACCCATCCGTCGTAAGCCCAGAACACGGCGATCAGGGCCACGCCCACCCCCGCCAGGAAACCAGGGCTGGTCGCCGTCGCCGGCAAAGGGGTAGAGTAGTGGCCCCACGAGCCTTTCCCCAGCAGAAGTCCCAGCAACACGAAACCAGCCACCGCGGCGAACTTGGTCCAGGTGGCCACGTTCTGAAGGATTGCACCCTTGCGCACACCGAAAATGTTGATCAAAGTCTGTAGCGCGATCGCACTCAAGGCCACCAGGTGTCCGCGCGTCAACGCAAAGCTGCCAAGCGTCAGCACCGTGCGGCCCGCGGACAGAGCAGGAAACATGCCGCCCAGGTACAGCGAAAATCCCACGGCCAGCGCGGCAATGGTCCCGCCGACGCTCACCGTGAAGATCATCCAGCCGTAAAGAAACGCCACAAACTCGCCGTAGGCCTCGCGCATGTACACGTACTGGCCGCCCGCGTCCGGGAACATCGCTCCCATCTCGGCGAAGGCAAAGCAGGCCAGCATGGTGATCACCATGCCGATCACCCATATGGAAAGGAACAGCCAGGGCTGGCGTGTGTTGCCGGCGACGTCCTGCGCGGTCAGAAAGATGCCGGAGCCGATGATCCCGCCGGCCAGCAGCAGAACGGAATCAAGCAGTGACAGTTTGCGAACGAGTTTGGTTTTCTGGGCCAATAGAGCGCCTTGGCGTGCCGGCGTGGCATAGATATAAGCCTGTTTCGGCAGGGTCCGTCAAGTCCGCTACTGGCCCCTGTGGGGGCTTTTGTATTTCCTGTCCTCGGGACGCATGGCGTTGTACTCCGCGGATTTGCCTTTAGGAACGCTTAGCGTTTTCCATTCTGCTCCGCGCAGGTGTTTTCCCAGATAGAGGATCTGCCCTACGTGATATGCCGAGTGCAACAGGCTGCGATTGATGGCCTGCAGGACGCTGTGGGGCTCCTGGCGAATGTAAACCGTCCGCGCCAGGTCTTCCGGTTTGAGACTTCCGATGTTGTCAAATACGGCCTTCCAGGCATCATCCCACCGGCGCATGAGGGATTCGCGCGTGTCATCGCCGGTGAGAACAAACTCCTGGTCGCGATTGCGGTCAGGCTTTTCACCGTCGCTGGTAAGAAAATCCGTCCAGCGCGATCGAAGATTGCCCGCCATGTGCTTCACAACCAGGGCCACGCTGTTGGATTCGGGATCGGGAAGGTGGAAAAACTCGTTATCGCTGAGCTGTGTCAGCGCGCCTTCAGCCATGCGTTTGTATCCACGAAAGCCGCGGAACGCTTCTTCAAGGTATACAGCGCCTGTCTCTGCCATGCCATAAGTTTAACAACTCTCGCCCGTCCGGAACACGCAGCCTTTTGCCCGGCCAGCTTTGATCCGGGCCGGCTGCTGGAGGAGCTATCATCTTCGGAAACAGGGGTTTACGCACCTGGGGGGACGGCCCTGGCACAAGGCCCGTAAAAACTTGCACCCAACTAACGGCCTCCTGCGTATTAGGGTTTAGAGGGGAAGATTCTGGACGAGAATCGCCAACTCCGATTGCAGTCAGCGCTGGCGCGATGCGCCGCCGGCGACCGCCCGGCGTTTGCTGAAATCGTTCAGGAATACCAGGCCCTGGTCTTCAGCATTGCTCTGCATTATTCGCAGGACCGTTCCCTTGCGGAAGATCTGGCCCAGGAGGTCTTTCTGGAGCTGTACCAGAACATTTCCGCGATCCAGTCGGCCGACCATATGACTTACTGGCTGCGCCGCGTCACGGTGAATCGCTGCATTGACCATGGAAGGCGCAAAAAGCACCGCCGCGAATCAGCGCTCGAGGATTCGCCCGAACCGGCCACGGCGGAAACAAACTCCGACCCTCTATTGCTGGACCGCTTGCGGCAGAGCCTTTCTGCCCTGCCGGAAAGGCAGCGCATGATGGTGGTGCTGCGCTACCAGGAAGGCCTGGGGCCGGGGGAGATCGCAGAGCTTCTGGAAATGCCGGTGAACACCGTGAAGAGCACCCTCCATCGAACGCTTGATGATCTGCGCAAAAAATTGACCCGCAAGCTGGGAGGAGTTCGTTATGCCATTTTCTGAAGACGATCTGCGCAACGCGCTCAAACGCGAGGACCCGGGGCCTGCTTTCACACAGCGGGTGATGGCTCGGGTGAACCAGGCGGAAAGCAAGGGCATGGTGAAGGAGCAGCGTGGCACCTGGTTCCGCTGGCCGAGCGTGCTGCGGCTCCGCCCGGCCATGGCCGGAGCCCTGGCGGCGCTGGTTCTGCTGATCGGGGGGTCGATTGGGTACAGACAATACCAGCGCGCCGAGCGACAGAAGATCGAAGACGCCCGAAAAGCCAGGGATGCCGAGCGCCAGGTGTTCCGGGCGCTCAGGATTACCGGCACCAAAATGAACCAGGTGCTGCAGCGAGTCAGCCAATCCGAGTCTCGCGAGACCAATATCAGGAGACAGACCTTATGAACGCACAACAACCCAAATTTGTTTCGCACGCGGTGCTGGCAATCATTGTTATCTTTGCGGCCCTGCCCGGATTCGCACAGCCCGGCAAGCTGGAACTGAGAAACCTGGAAAAGCTCGCCGGCCGGGCCGCCGAGGTCAACGACGTCACGCTTGACGGGCCGCTTCTACAGCTTGCCGCGAAGGTCATGGACTCCTCCCATGATCCCGATGCCGCTCAGGTGAGAGACCTGATCAAAGACCTGAAAGGCATCTACGTAAAAAACTTTGAGTTTGACGAGCCTAATCAGTACAGCCAGTCGGATGTTGAGGCCATCCGCGCACAGCTTACCGCGCCCGGGTGGCAGCGCATTGTGCAGAGCCGCAGCAAACGCACGGGCGAAAACGACGAAATCTACCTGCTCAAGCAGGGCGAAAAAGTGGCCGGTGTGGCCATCCTGGTGGCTGAAGCGAAGGAGTTGACGGTCGTGAATATTGTGGGCCCGGTGGACATGGAAAAGCTGGGCGAGCTTGGCGGGCATTTCGGGATACCGGCCGAAATGAAGGACCAGCCCAAGCTTAAGCCGAGGCCCAAGCCTGAGGGCGGAAAGAACACGGCGGAAAAGAAAGAGGCCGGGGATGAAAAGAAATAAGCTAAACACGTTTGCCGTCATCTTCTTCGGCGTTTGCGTTGCGGTCACGGTGGGGTCGGACACGGTGTTCGCGTATGACGACTTCGGCCGCATTGTCCGCCATATTGAAGTGAACTACCACGTGCATCGCAATCATCGCTTCCTGATGGCGTGCGTCGGAATTGTGGTGAAATTCTGGCATGGCTCCGGAGTCAAGAGCTTCAAGGCCGCCATTTTTGAAGACCAGCATCTTGCGGCCACCGATTCTGATACCGGCCTTGATGATATTGTCCAGAGAGCGGGTAAGTCCGGCTGGCAGCCGGTGGTGAAAAGCTACTCCCGGCGCAGCGGCGAGCATTCCTATGTTTACGCCAAGAGTGAAGGCAAGGACCTGAAACTGTTGATCGTGAGCGTGGAGCCCAATGAAGCCGATGTGGTGCAGGTCAGGATTGATCCCGACAGGCTTACGAAATTTATTGATGAGCACGCCGGCGGAGCCTCTCGACATCGCGAACACGCGCACGGAAGAGACGCTGGCCTGATGGCGTTTCAGTGATTCTGCCCGGGCCCCGCGATTCGGTCATCTATGCTTCCATGTGAATAAATTCCGCTGTTCGCGTTACTTTGCCGCTGTCGTTCTTTTCTTCTCGGCGTCTCCGCGCCTCCCGGATGCAAGCTCTCTGGCTGCCTCGGTCAACGCGATCATCAGGTCTTCCAGATGCCTGTGCGCAGTCAGATAGCTGATCACCATCACACGAATGACGGATTTTCCGTTTACCACGGTGTTGGAGATCCAGCGCCGGCCGTCGCGCGTGACTTCCTGCACGACCGCTTCGTTCGCTGCCCGGACGTGGTCCTCGCCTGCTGCTCCCGGCAGCTTCACTCTGAAGTTCACGATGGGCAGCACCTGGGGCGCGCCCAGTTCAAAGTACTCCGATTCCCTAATCCAGTTGGCGAAGAAGGCCGCCAGCTTGAGTTGACGGTCAATCAGCTCTTCATAAGCCTGACGGCCGTGCACGCGCAGGGTGAGCCACAGCTTGAGCGAGTTCATGCGCCGCGACCACTGCGCGCTGACCTGAAAGTTATCAGCGATCGCCGAAGGCGCGGCATTCTTCGGCATGTAGGGCGTGCTCACCCCGAAGGTCTGCCACAGCAGTTCAGGATGGCAGGTCAGCACCACGCCGGCGGCAAAAGGCATGGCCAGCCACTTGTGGGGGTCGAGCGTAATCGAATCGGCAAGTTCAATGCCGCGCACCAGATCACGATGCCTGTCGGAAAAGATCGCCGCGGCGCCATAGGCTCCATCGAGATGCAGCCACAGACCGTGGTGTTTGCAGATTTCAGCCAGAGCAGGGACATCGTCAACCGCTCCGGAGTTGGTCGTCCCCGCGGTAGCGACCACGCAGAATGGCTTGAGGCCCGCGGCTTTATCGGCCGCAATCTGCGCCTGTAACTTCCCGGGGTCGAGTTGAATGCGCTCGTTGACCGGAATGCGCCGCAGGGCCTTGCGTCCCAGCCCCAGCAGACCGGCGGACTTGTCCAGAGAATGGTGGGCTTCCGCCGAGGCATAAGCCACAGGACGCGCGCCGATGACCGTCACGCCCTCTTCCACCGAAAGCGGAAAGTGGGCAGCCAGAGCAAGAGCAAGAGCGCTGAAGTTTGCCTCATTTCCGCCGCTGGTGAATGTCCCGTCAAAGGGACCACTCCAGCCCACGCGCTCGCCCAGCCAGCGCACCGTCTCTTTTTCGATCTTGGAGGCAAGCTGCGACCGCGCCAGGCTGGCCAGCTGGGGGTTAAGCGCCGCCACCAGGGCCTCGGCCAGGACCGCCATGTACGTGGGGGTGGGGTTCATCAGGCCAAAGTAGTTGGCGCTGGGCACGTGGAAACCTTTGGCGATCAGCTCGCCGCAAAGGTCATCGAGCACCGCCGCGGCGTCTTCGCCCAATTCGGGAAGACTGTCGTTAAGATC
>DATIWA010000274.1:0-3815 GCA_035465515.1 Candidatus Limnocylindrales bacterium
GAACGTCAGGATATTCGGCGATGAACTCCAGACGTTCGCCGGGCAGGAGCCGCTGCTGGGCGAAACTGGTTTTGCCGACCAGCGAACCTTTTTCGTTCAGCACTGCCGCAGTGCCTTCCGGCAACGCAGGCTCGGAGCCGATATTGGTGACCCATTGCGAGATGGTCATGTTGGCGCTGGAGCTTGCAGGCGTCACATGCGCCGGGTCCTGCTGGAGCTTTATATTTTCGGTGAGACTGAAAGTGATCAGAGCGGCGAGCGATGCGGTCATGGCCACGGCGCCGGATGAAGTCTTCAGTTTGTCCGTTCCCTGAAAGATCACGGCGACGGCCCGAATTGCAGTCTGCGCGGGAATCGTAAGCCGGACATCCACCGATGCCGATGAATGGGCCTTGATCAGGACCGACTTCAGGGAAAAGACCGCGCTTGCGGCAATGCTGTTGGGTGTTTCACCGGCCGCGACAAAGACGCGCTTGCCGTCTTTCACGATGATGTCCTGGGCCAGCAGCTCAAAACCGAGATCAGCGCCGGTGTTGTTGGAAAGCGTCAGCGTCTGAGTAAGGCCCTGGCCAAAGCCGCCTTTGCCCATGATGACGGCTGGGCTCAAAGATATGGACGGCTTTTCAGCTTCCGAGCGGGGCGCAGGAGCGGGCGAAGCCGCCGGCGCGGTCTGCGCCGCGGCTGCGGCAGAGAGAAACAGCAGGAGCGCAGCAAAGAGGACACCGGCTTCTACTGCACGCCTGAAACTCGTGCCCCGATGCGAACCGCCGGTTGAAATGTCTTGATTCCGTGTTATGCGTTGTGCTGCCATAGCGTTTTCTGCCATCCCTGAAATCTTCAATTCGCGATTACCTGAAAGAGGATCGCATTATGCAACTGAGAGTTTTTTTCTGTCACTGAGGCAGGCACCTCAATTTCCAGACGATGCGTCATGGCTGAACCCAGCCTGGCCTGCCCCTGGATGATCTGGGGCGTGGCGGACAACCTGAGGCCGTCAAGCCGGAAAACAAAAGCGGGATCGGGAACGGCAAGTCCGGCCAGAATGGTGGCACTGCCGTCCTGCCCTGAACCGCCGTGCACGGTCAAACCAAAGCGGGTGGAAACCACGAAGCCCGTGGCCAGCCGGGTGATGTGTACGCTGGAATTGAAGGCGCCACGGTCACGTGAGACGCGTCCCAGATCCAGCGTGCGCTGGCTGGAAGACGCGCCGGTGAGAGGTGCGCCGTCCACGGCGCTGACAAAACTCACCGAAAGCGAGCCCTGGGTTTGTGAAGGCATCACAAGAACGGTGGCCGGGGTGCGTTTGGTCGAACTGCGGCGCTGCGCCCATCCGTCGGTAATGAGGGAGGAACCAATCACCAATAGCGGCAGCCAAAAACGCAGCTTGATCTACGCACCTCCGGCCTGTTTCTATGCCATGCGGGCGGCACTCCAAACAGCACGCCCGGTCCGCACTATAGAAGAGCCTAGTTGGACGTGGCTGTAAAGTTCACAACGTTGCTGATCGCGGTTCCGCTGGGCACTGCGAACGGGACCGTGATCGCCAGGGTCACGGGGACGTTGGAGCCATAGGCGCCCGTGGCGGTGGCGGTGCCGGCGGCGGCGTTGCTGAATGCGGCGCCGTTCACAGCCCATGTCTCTGTTCCTGGCGCGCCATTCAACTGCGCCGTGAGCGTGTAATTCAGACTGGCGGAATTGAACTTGTTCACCAGAACATCAACCGGCGTGCTGATCGTGAAATCGAGCGCGGTGGTTGAGCGGGTAATGGTTGCGGGAATGGTCCCGAACGCGGACACGGGGCCAAAGTCCAGCGCTGCGGCCGATGTGCCGGCCCCGGAAGTCAGGGCAACGCCCGCTGCGTCACTGTTGAACACAAGCGATATCGAGCCGTTCACAGTGGCGGTCACAGTGAGCGTTCCGGAAGCGGTTTGGGCCGAAGCGACTGACGACAAACCAACCATCAGCGCCGCTGCAATCAACAACAGGTTCAGTTTTTTCATGGTTCCTCACTCCTCAAAAAACAGAATTGCTTTTCCAAACTCGTATTGCGCAAATTCATCAATTGGCCGAAGCCTGAAAATTAATCACCGTGGTCAGCGGCGTATTGACAGCCGGCCCGCCTGCTCCCGGGGCGGCGGTTGAAACCCGCAGGTCCAGATTGTGGGGAGCGTCAACGTTGTACGCGCCGTTGGTCTGAATGCTGGATGGTCCGTTTACAAGCGTCACGCCATCAACCAGAAACGTGAACCCAACCGGCAGCGTCGAGCCCAGTTGGGCGCGCAGCGTGTAGCTGGTGCTGGTGAGCCCGCCCTGAATCACCTGAACGTCAAAAACAGTGCGCACGGTGAAGCTGGCGGCGGTGACGGACGGACGTGTGACGTTGGGTGACAAGGGCCCAAAGGCTGAAATGTTTCCAAAATCCAAAGTGGCGGCGGATGTCCCGGAGGCCCCCAGGGTGACTCCGGCAGGATCCGTATCGAAAACCAGGGCAATGCCGTTTTTATGAATGAGCCGGGCATTGATGGTGCCAGTGGCGGTGGGCGTCTGCCCAAACATCGCCGGACAGGCCAGGGCGAGAACAAGGCCAAGGGCCATGGGCACCGTGATTCGGAAGATCGCCAAAAGTCTGTTCAGCATCGCAAAACCTAATTGGCTGTTGCCAGGAACGTAATGGTTTCCTGCAACACCTGCGCCGGTACGTTGTTCTTGACCTGCACCCGCAGGGTCTTGGTAATCGCCTGAGCGTAGCTATCGGCCGCATCCAGCGGCGCGAAAGCGGTTGAGAGAGTTACTGTGTCCAGCAGCCAGACCACTCCCGCGGGCGGCGGGGCGGAAAGCTGGGCGGCCAGGCGGTAATTGGGACTGCTGGAGTTCGATTTGCTGACCACCACGTCAAAAGCGCTGTTGACCTCGTAAGTCGCGGGACCGGCGCGGCGGATGTAGTTTCCGCAAGTTGTAGCGCCTCCGGTGAAAGAAGCCGAACCGAGGTCCAAGGTAACGTTGCTGGTGCCGGCATTGCCCAGCGGGCAGAAGCCCGGAGTCCCTACGCTGGGGTTGTCATTAAAAACAAGGCTGATGGAGGATTGCACAGTCAAATTAATGGAAAGCTGCGCCGAAGCAGTCTGCGCTGCGGCCCGTCCACCCATGAGAGCAGCCACCAGACCTGCCACGACGAAACCTCTGCTCCCGCTAAGACTGGTAAGAAATTTCATGGCTTGCAAAGCATCCCTGGGGCGGGGCTTGCTTTTCTCCATATCCTCGATTACTGGCTTCCAACTGGGACCTGTCCATCTGCTCGAACATCGCACTGTCCTTTAGGACAATAGCAACGCGTTCTTTAGTCACAAATTCTACGGTGAGACTGACGGGCCGCCAATATTACTTAAGTAACTCCGGGCAATGGGGGAAGAGGCTTGTTTCCAATAGCTTAAATATTGAATTGCACCATTTTTAGCGCATGCCACGCAGGGCTGCAATCAGGGTTTTCTTGTAGTTTCTTAATTTGAACCACAACAGTAATCCGCTCTCTGGTGAGCAAGATTGCGTCGTGCCCGTGAAAGACGCTCCCTGTCCGGGCTTTTCCGCTAATGAACCTTGGGTGGCTTTCCGACCCCATTCCGATTTCACGTTCCTGCCGATGGATTCGATTTCCGGGCGCAGTTCAGGCACGCCCGATTTCGCTGGATTTTCGCCTTGAAGCGCGCTAAGATGGGCGAGTCGTAGGAACTGAAAGGATCGGCCTGCCATGACCATGAAGCCTGATCAGGAAACCCCGCATTACGGCCGTACCGCAATCAACCAAGAGTAACCATGCA
>DATIWA010000275.1:0-3728 GCA_035465515.1 Candidatus Limnocylindrales bacterium
GCGTGGCGGACCAGATTGCCTGGGTGGGAAATGTGGCCGGAGGCCTGGCAGGCCAGACTCTGGACCTGACATACCTGACCGACCCGATTCCGACGCCTCCGCTGGCGGCCGTAACGGCCATGGCGGTTGACGGGACGGATCCGGCCAACATCGTAGTTTACTCGGCGGAAGATCCGGCCCCGATTACGGTGCCCCCGACGTCGGGCGAGGCGCGCTGGTGGCAGACATCGCAGCCCATCAACGCAAATGGCGTTCCAGGAACGCCGCTTGACGTGGTGGCCGTGGCCGGCGATTCACAGATCACTTTAAGCTGGAGTCCGGCCCAGTCGGCTGTGCCAGTCACCAGCTATACGGTCCGCAACAGTTTCATCTCGGCCGGAGCGCCTCTGGCCGATATCACAGTGACTCCGGCGCCGGGCGCTGTTTTCCCGCCGACTTCGATTGTGATTCCCGGACTGATCAATGGCGTTTCCTATGCCTTCGAAGTGCAGGCCAGCAACAACAACCGTAACAGCGCGTTCTCCGCGCAGAGCAATATCGCCACGCCGCCGGGATTCGGTGTCCCCAGCGCGCCGACGGGCGTGACTGCTCTGGCGGGTGATACGCAGGCCTTCGTAAGCTGGACGGTCTCCGCCAGCAACGGCGGTTCGCCCATCACCAGCTACACGGTGACGGCGCTCTCCGGCGGCATTCCCGTGGGCATCACTGTGACGGTTCCACCGCCGGCGTTCGGCTCCAATACGGACAGCACGCTGGTCGGCGGCTTGACGAATGGTCTGCCCTACACCTTCACGGTGCACGCAACCAATCTTGCCGGCGACAGTCCGGAATCGGCGCCCTCCAATGAGATCACGCCAGCGGCAACCAACGTGCCGTCGGTTTCGATTTCGATGAGCGGCCCGACTTCGGTCTCTGCCGGCCCGACCCAGGTGACCTATACCATCACGGTGACCAATAACTCGAATTTCCCGGTATCGAATATCAACGTCACGGATACGCTGAATACGGTGCCCGCGAACATTTCGCAGATTACGCGTGACGCAAGCGGCCTGGTCACGGTCTCCATGACCACGAACCAGCAATTTGCTCCCAACGAGCAGGTGACCGTCGCGGGGGTGGCCGATCCCTCTTTCAACGGCACATTTGTCATCGTGAACACGCCGACCACCAGCACGTTTACGTACTCCCAGGCCAACCTGGGGCTGCCCGCCGCATCGAGCAGCTTTGGTACCGCAACGCTGCTGCCCACAGCAAACATCATCTCCGTCCAAACCGGGCAGGGAATCTGTACGTCCGCGGGGCCCGGCGTTGTCTCGTTCTCCTGCAACATCGGGAGCATGGACCCCGGAGCCGTCGTGCGGGTGCCATTCATCGTGCAGATGCAGTTCCAGACCATCACCAATTCTGCTGTGGTGAGTGGAACGGACTTTGCGGGGACCGCGCTGGTCACCAGCACAGCCACCGCAACAACGTCCGCTCCTGTCCCGGGCGGCAACACATCAACGGATCTCCAGGTGTCCGGATCGGCCAAGAACGGCGGCCCCACGGTCACCGGCACCCTGCCGACGGGAGCGCCTGACAGCTACGTCTGGCAGATCAAGAATGCAACCTCCACGCCGGCGGACAACGTGGCGTTTACTCAGACCATGCCGTCAAGCCTGGTGTTCCAGTCTGTGACCACCGATCTTCCGGCGGATCTGGGCAACTGCACGGGGCCGGCTCCGGGGACTGCGGGCGGTACCATTACCTGCAACTCCGCCAATCTGGGTGGTTCCAGGAAGAACGGGGCCAAGCCTGTGCAGCAGTTTACGGTCACGGTCAACGTGAACGTAGTACAGGTTGGCACCATCAGCACAACGGGCGCCGTGAGCTTCGCCGGGATCGATACCAACCCGAAGAACAACACGGTCACTGTAACCATCAACGCTAAATAGCGGGACCATCGGACTGCCGAGGTGTGAAATCACACCTCGGCGGACCGGGCTGTCGAAGGAATTTCCGATCTCTGGGGAGCATTCCACGCCCTGGCGGGCCCGTTCTGAGCGGGCCCTTATCTGTGACGGAAATATCGCCAATAAAAATCATCTGTTGCGGGAAACGGCAGTGTTTTCTTAACGAATTAAAACAGTTAATTATTTTCCAAGGGCCCGTTAATTTGCGTTCTTTATCGTAGGAAAAATTGGCAAGTTCAAGCTGCGTAATCAGACAAAAGCCACTGGTCTCGCCAACCAACATGCGCGGAAGCGCATGCTGTGACCGATGCTCTCGCGCCCTCCGGATGCGTCACCAGCGCTTACGCAGTTGCAGAGAAATGGATGCTGCCTTCTTCACTTTATGAATGATCTCGAAGCCAAGGGCTAAGCGAGATGGGAAGGCACGAAATTGAGACCCTCTGAGCTGCATACTTCTAACCAGCGGGGCAATCGCGGTTGCGGCAGGCAGCGCCGCTGCGTTCTGTCCGCCCTGCTGATTCTCCTCGCGCTCGCCACAGTTTCAGCGAGCGCGCAAACAACCATCACTCCCGGCACGAGCACCATCCAGCTGGCTGGTACTCCTGACCCCTTCAGTTCCATCACTGCTCCCGACGGCGGTTTAGTAATGTACGGGACCGCCATCAGTACTGTAACCAACCAGCCAGTCCGTCATTTGTGGGTCGCGGACGGCAGCGCCGGCATCTGCCGCATCGATCCTGACCTGGATTCGTCCGGGCCTTACGCCATCAACCCCGGCACCTGCGCATTTCAACTCAATGGCTCGCGCATCACCGGCGGAGGAATGGCCTTTGATCCCACCACCAACCTCCTGTACTTTGCCGACCAGAAGCAGGGCATATTCCAGATCACCTATGTGTCAGGCGCAGACAGCGGGAACGGACTGCTTGACTACACCACTCTGTTTGGCATGGGCGGAAACCCTGCGGGCAGCGTGTTCCCCGGCGGCCAGACCGGCTGCGCTCTGCCCGGCAACCCGAATCAGCCAAACTCCGTTGCCCTTGATCCTCAGGGTAATCTCTGGGTGGGTTCCAAGAGCGCATCCATCCTGCGCTTCAACAATCCTGACGCAGCCAGCATAGACTTTGGCTCCTGCGCCGCCTTCATTCAAGCCGTGGCAACCACTCCCAACAACAGGGTGGTGACAGGCCTGGCCTGGATCGGGCACAACCTGTGGGGAGCGGACAGCGAAAGCGCATTTGTAATTCCCAATGCCGACATCGCATGCCTGATTACTCCCAATCCGCCGTGCAGCCCGGCAAATGGAACCGTGCTGGCGATGCCTTCCATAGCCGGCCCCACCAGCCTGGCGGGCGACCAGTTTTATCCGAATACCAACGGCGACAATCTGTACTTCGGTCTGACGAACGATGTTGCCTGGCTGGGAAATGCAGGAGCGGCAGCGGCCAACCAGACACTTGCTCCGGCCTACATTGGCCCTTCTGTTGCGCTGGCCAACGTGGGCGCCATCGTCGTGGACGGTACGGATCCAGCCAACCTGATGGTGTTCAGCGGCGATGATCCCAGCGGACTGGGCACGGCGGGCGCAGGGCGCTGGTTCCAGACGGCCGGAACTTCCGCAGGCCTCGCGGCCCCCGGAACCCCGCTCAACGTGGTTGCGGAAGGGAACGACTCGCAGGTCACGCTCACCTGGAGCCCGGCGCAGGTGGCGCAGCCGGTCACCAGCTATACGGTGCACAATAACTTTGCCTCGAACGGCGTGACGGTGGGCGATAT
>DATIWA010000276.1:0-3088 GCA_035465515.1 Candidatus Limnocylindrales bacterium
GGGTGGTTTGCAAGCAAGTACGGCAAGGGCACATCCTGTGCGGCCAGCATACTTGGCGGTATTTGCTGCGGCAGGATAGTGCTGCTTAAGCGGGGGAGTGATCCATGGCGAACCTTCACGCTATCCTATTTTCAATAAGGCAGACCACCAGGTCCGTCCGACTGTAGAACCCAACATACAACCGGAGGCACAAATGCGCAAATCAGCTATCGTAGTTTTCGTCCTGCTCGGAATGAGCGGCATTGCATCTGCACAGGAAGCTTTCTTCCAGACCAAGTCCCTGACGCCGGAAACCGCTCTTGTGGCTGCCAGGGCAGCCTTGGAGTCGTGCCGTAAGCAGGGCTTTCAGGTCTCTGTTGCGGTAGTCGATCGTGCGGGGCTCACACAAGTATTGCTCAGAGACCGGTTCGCAGGCGCCCACACCATAGAAGTCGCGACAGATAAAGCCTGGACCGCAGCCAGTTTCCATACACCCACATCGGCGCTGGCCAGGGAGACCCAGCCGGACAAGTCCTTGGGCGGTCTGCGCAACCTGCCTCGATTGATGGCAGTAAGCGGCGGGGTGGTCATCGAGGGCGGCGGCACGTACTTTGGCGGCATAGGCGTATCCGGTGCGCCCGGCGGCGAATCGGATGAGGCCTGTGCCCAGGCGGGACTCAAGGCCATTTCCGATGCGATCGAGTTCTGACACGCCGTTCTTCCCCGCCTGCCGTGAATGAACCGCAATACGGGGCCGGGCAAATACGGGGTCAGGGCAGCTTCACCAGTGCCGGTGTCCCGGCGCGTAAAGGTTGCTTGCCTGGAAATACCACATCTGCAGGATAGACCCATTCTTCTTTGAGCTTGACCGGCTCCAGCGCCAGCGTTTTGATTTTGCCGGAGTAGTTTATTCCGGCGACACTCACGGTCACCGTCTGGCCGGTATTCAGATTGTCGATTTGCGGGGAGGTGAGGTGCATGCGCGCAACCATCTCACCCGACCTGGCCAGTGTCAGCAGCATCTGTGGCTGCAACCCGGTAGCCACGCTTAGTCCGGGCTCTGCCTGGCGGAGCACCACGACAGCATCGAAGGGCGCGCGCAGTGTAGCGTCGTCCAGCGCTTTCTGGTCCTGCCGCAAGCGCGCCCGCGCTTCGGCAAGCATGGAAAGGCTGGTCACCATGCGCAGCCTGGCCTGGTCCAGTTCGGTGGTGGAAACGACGGTGCGCTCGTACAGCTCCTGCACGCGACCCAGATCGCGTTTTGCCTCTTCCGCTTCGGCATTCAAGCGGGTCATTTCCGATTGGTCCCCGGTTACCCTGGCCTGGTAAGTCGTGCTGTCCAGTGTCAGCAAGACCTGGCCCTTTTCAACCAGGTCGCCCACTTCGACATTGACTGCCTGTACCACGCCCGATACCGGCGTGGATAGTTCGACCCGCCGCGACCATTGCAAGGTCGCCGGAATATCCGCCGCCCATGGCGTCTGCGGGAACAGTGCTGCGATGATGAACACGAACCATTTTTTCATTTTCCGTTCCCCTTGGTTTGACCGCCCTCATCAAGCGGCCTTCCCAGCAAAGCTTCCAGGCGCGCGAAGCTCAATGCCAGTTGGTATTCGTTGCGGCGGGCGCGCAGCTTCGCGTCTGACGTCCCCACCATGGAAGTGCCGAGGTTGCTTTTCAGCTCCAGCTCATACAGGCCGCGGCTGTGTTCCAGTTGCAGGTCGCGGTACTCGGTGTTCTTCCGGGCGGCGCCGCGCGCCGTGCCTTGCAGCTGGGTGATTTCCAGGCAGGTCTCCAGCAGCGCCTGCGTCAGTCCCATTTTCAGCTTGTTGGTGCCGGCCTGCAGTTTGTCGAACCGGGCCATTTCGCGCGCAACGAGCGAGTCCGAACGATTGCCCTGATACAAAGGCCAGGACAGGATCAGCCCGGCACTCAGGTTATCCCGCGTGGCTGCAGTGCGGCTGTAATCGGCGGCCTGTACTTCGGCGGCCAGTGTCGGGCCGTTTTCCGCGCGCAGTGCTGCCATGCGTTTTTGCGAGGCCGCCAGCATCTGCTGTTGCGCATGCAGCCGCGGATTGTTGTCCAGCAGTACCGGAAGCAGCGTTTCGTAATCGGGCAGGGCGCGCTGGTTGCCCGGAAGTTCCGGGTCTTCAAGCTCGCCGGGCAGATCACCCGGGAGGTTCATGGCATTGGCCAGCAGGGCGCGTGTGATGCGCTGGCGCTGCGCGCTGGCGTTGCGTTTCTCCAGTGTGTCGCGATAGCGTGATTCAAGCTCGGCCAGTTCGACACTGGATATCTGACCCTTTGCCAGCCGGTCCTTCCCCTGGTCGAAACCGACGTAATACACCGCCATCAGCTCGTTATCCACGGTGTGCTGCATGTCGGCCAGCAGCACGTCGAAATAGCGCGCCATGATCTCCAGGCGGCGCTGGTCGAGCGCGGTGGTGAGATCGTCCTCGCGTGCGTTCAACTCGAATCCGGCCGCCAGTTCCGCGTTGCTGCTGCGCCCGAAATCATAGAGCGTCTTGCGCGCGGTCAGGCGGACGCTGTTGTCGCTGACAAAATCAGGAGTCCATGAAGAGGGGCGGCCGCTGCGCAAGATGCCTTCGAGATCGACGCTGGTGTCCCGGCTCGAGCCGGCGATATCCAGGTCCGCCATCGCGCTGTCCCGTTCTGCCCGGGCCAGCAACAGATCGGGATGGGCCGATTGCGCTGTGGCCAGTGCGGCTTCGAGCGTGAGCGTGCCGGCCAGCGCAGGGGTGCAAACAGCAGAGACGAAAAACAGGCAAGCTATGGGGTTCAGCCATGGCTTGCTCGGGAAAAAGCTCATTTCGCCCGTTGTCTCTTGTAAGCATTGAAAGACGTTGTTTTACAGGCACCTTCCACCACACATCTGCCCAGCAGCAGGAACTCATCAACGTCTTTTGCCGTTCCGGGAAAGCGTGTGACCAGTTTTCCGTCCAGGTCAAAAAAATCGAACACCGGAGTTCCATATACACGGTGTTCCACGCTGAAGGCCTTTTCCGTGGTTTCCGCGCCGGTGAAATCTTCCATGGGAAGACTGCCGCGGATATCGAGCAGGAAGATCAGGAAGTGTTGGCGGTAGTAA
>DATIWA010000277.1:0-1837 GCA_035465515.1 Candidatus Limnocylindrales bacterium
CGCCGAAGGAATATTTCAAGATCGTCTTCAAAATCGTGAAGGATTATGGCGGGCTGTTCATCTCCGACGAAGTGCAGACCGCGTGGGGCCGCACCGGCAAACGCTGGTTCGGCATTGAGCAATGGGAAGTCACGCCGGACATCATCACTTCGGCAAAGGGCCTGGCCAATGGCGTCCCTGTGGGCGTGACCATGACCCGCCCGGAAATCGCCGCCAGCTTCAAGGGCCTGCAAATCTCCACTTTCGGCGGAAACCCGGTCACCTCCGTCGCCGCCAAAGCCACGATTGAGCTGATTGAAGAAGACCGCCTCATGGACAACGCCGACGTGGTCGGCCGCTACTACCGCGAAGCACTCGAGGGCCTGAAGGAAAAATTCGAGCCCATCGGCGACGTGCGCGGCATGGGCCTGTTGCAGGCCCTGGAGTTCGTGAAAGACCGCGCCGGCAAGGAGCCCTCGCCCGAGATGACCAACAAGTTCATGGAAGAGTGCCGCAATCGCGGCCTGTTGGTGGGCAAAGGCGGCCTCTACGGCAACGTGGTCCGCACCTCGCCGCCGTTGAACATCAGCAAGGCCGACGTGGACGAAGCCATCCGCATCATGGACCAGGCAATGTCGGCAATCTCACCCGCGATGGCCGGCGCAGCGAGCAGGTAGCCGGCAGCAGGCGATGAATTGCTCTTCCAGTCCTGCCTCGATTCAGTCGCATTGATTCGCAGCTAAGTCCGCCGTTTGCAGGCCTTGAAATCGCCATGCCCTAAGGAGAGCTATGCCCCTCGCACTGCATTACCCCGAGGTATGCGCTCCACGGCCCCACCGCCTCCCGGTATTGGCGCGCCATGACTCTTGAGATCTGGTGCAAATGATTCAAGTCATGCGCCGCCCAGGTCGCCAGCAACTGTGACAGACTGACGGGTCCAAGCGCAGGATGCCGCCCCGCCCGTCCGAAGTCTTCTTGCGTCAGATTCAGCGCCCGCAGCTCATCCAGCTTTTCCGAGCGCACGCGGGCGAATTCATCCAATAACTGCGCCAGCGATTTGCCCCGGCTCTCTTCCACATGCCCGGCACGGTTAAACGACTCGAACGGCCTGCTTTCGCCGAATTGCAGGATCGTCCTCACGCGCGGAATCCAATCCGTCCGGTCCGCGTGGATCAGGTGGCCCACGATATCGAATGCGCTCCAGGTGTTTCCGCCTTCGTTCTGAAACGTCCACGTCTCCGGCAGATCACGCAGCAGCGCATTGAGGGCCGCTGGAGTTCGGGAGAGAAGCGCTATCGTGTCTGGCAGCTTGTGTTCCATATGCTCCTTAATTTTGCGGAGAAGCTCCGATCATGGCGCTTTCAAGCAGCTCCGCCGCATCCGTGTTTATCTCTGATGCCGCAGTGTCACCCATCGCTCCATAATTTCCATTCTCCGCGTCTCAGGGGCGAAACCACGACCCCTTTTGCCTCCACTCCTCCGCGTTTCAAAAATTTGCTCTTTGCTTCCTTCGCGCTCTTTGCCGCGCAATCTCTTCCAGAAACACAAAAGCCTGCCCGGCCGTCTTGCATGCCGGGCAGGCCTGTTTCAGGAACTGAAAAATCTAACGAAGGACAAATCTTCTTCAGCGATTTGGAGCGAAGCGACAAATTATCAGGGCGCTTCGATCAGCTCCATCTTTCCGTCTTTCTTCCGATGCAGCACCTTTACCCGTCCTTCCAGATCGCGGAAGACAAACACCTCGCGGTCGCGGAACTCCGCCTCTTTTACCGCTTCTTCCAGGGTCAGAGGGCGGTGTGAAACGGAGTCGGGGCTTTTAACGACATGCGTCTCCGTGAACTTGATGGTATTCGGAAAC
>DATIWA010000278.1:0-8285 GCA_035465515.1 Candidatus Limnocylindrales bacterium
CAGCTGGACGGAGAGACTGCTCAGCAGATCGCAGTCAATTTTGACTCCGGCTTCCTCCATGCGGGCCAGTACGGGGACCAGCGGAAGATCAATCTCGTCGTAAACGTTCATCAGGCCGGACTCTTCGACTTCTTTACGGAAGGCTGAGGCCATGCGGCCGATAATGTCGGCGGCTTCCGGCAGCGAGTCAGAAAGCTTGACGTTGAAGTTGCGCAGAGCGATCTCCGCCAGGGTGTGGCGGGGATAGGTGGGATTCACCAGATAGGAGAAGAGCATGGGCTCATCGCGCACGCCGTTCAGTTCAACCTTGCGCGGCGCAAGCTGGCGAATGGCCAGTTTGTAATCGTGAACGGCTTTGGGAATTTCAGGGTCAGCCAGCAAACGCTTCAGCTCATCAGAGATTTCGTCGCCATTGAGAGCGGCGGTAAAGGCCTTCCCGGGCGCAGCGGAAAGCGCCAGTTGCAGCGGCTTTTCCGCCGGAGCTTCCGCCAGCAGCGACGGCTGGCCGGTAAAAGGCAGATCGCCGGAGGCAGCCCCGGTTTCTTCTTCGGCCTCTTCCGATTCGGCTTCCGTGCCGGCGACGGCGAAAAATTCAAAAGCGATGGCCAGGGAATGGCCGGCCCCGCTCAGCCCTTTCAGTTCGCGGGCAGATTTCAGCTCGCGATAATCGGTTTCTTTCACCTCAAGCGAGGGAGCCAGTTCCTTGAGCAGCGTGGTGAATTCAAGTTCGGTAAAGAGCTTGCGCAAAG
The DNA here is from genome assembly GCA_035465515.1 of Candidatus Limnocylindrales bacterium. Lineage (GTDB taxonomy): Bacteria > Acidobacteriota > Terriglobia > Terriglobales > Acidobacteriaceae > Angelobacter. The sequence goes on from DATIWA010000278.1 coordinate 750, forward strand.
CGTCGTTGTCCGGCTCGCCGGCAATCATGTGGTCAAGCTGCAGCTCAATGTCCACGTTTTGATCAATCGTGACCAGTTGCTTGCTCCACAGAATTGTGTCTTTATTGTTGAGCAGCGACTCGCGGTAGGTCTTGCGCTCGACTTCCTCCGCGTGCTGGAGAGCGTTCTCCAGGGTGCCGAAGCGCTTGATCAGGTCCACAGAGCCTTTGTCGCCGATACCGGGGGCGCCGGGGATGTTGTCAATGGAGTCGCCGCGCAGGGCCATCACGTCAATCACCTGCTCGGGACGCACGCCCAGGATCTCTTCCACCTTGGGCGCATCACAGATGAGATTGTCCTTGGGTGGATTGAGCACGCAGATTTTATCGTTGACCAGTTGCAGCATGTCTTTGTCGCTGGAGACGACAAAGACCTGGTAGCTCCGGGCGGCGGCCTTGCGGGCCAGCGTACCGATGACGTCATCGGCCTCAAAGCCTTCCTGCTCAAGGATGGGAATACGATAGGCCTCGAGCGCGCGGCGGATGAAGGGCACCTGCTGCACAAGGTCCTGCGGCATCTCGGCGCGCTGGGCCTTGTAGCCGTGGTACTCCACTTCCTTGAAGGTCTGGGTCTTGATATCGAACTTGCGGACCGAGGTGACGGTCTTGGCCTGATGGTCGCGGAAGGTGGGACCGGCGACATCGAAGACGGCGGCCAGGTATTCGGGGTTGAAGTCGGCGCGCAGCTTGCGCAGCATATTTACGAAAACGTAGGTTGCCGCGGTGGGGATGCCGGTCTTGGTGGACATGGGCCGCTGCCGCGCCATGGCGTGATAGGCGCGGAAGATGAAGGACATGGTGTCCATGAGGAAGACACGGCCCTTCTGCGCGGGTTTTGAAGCGGTGGCCAAAAGAAAAGTTTAACAGGTCGGCTGAAGGCAACCGGGTACCCGGCTCTCTGGGCCGGTTTGGCTTACGCAAATAAGTTAAGCGGCGTTCCCAAAAAAGTTGTGGATTTGTCGATTTCACCGCCGCTTGTTCGACGTCAGATTAGAGGTCAAGGTTTATCGCCAACTCAAAGGAGACATAAAGCTATGCGATGCATGGTGATCGTGAAGGCCAGCAAGGACTCCGAGGCAGGCATCATGCCCAAGGAAAAGCTGCTTGCTGAAATGGGTAAGTTCAACGAGGAGCTGGTGAAAGCCGGCGTGATGCTGGCCGGCGAAGGGCTCCAGCCCAGCTCAAAAGGCAAGCGCGTCCGGTTCTCGGGCGACAAACGGACCGTGATTGATGGGCCGTTTACGGAGACCAAGGAGCTGATTGCCGGCTTCTGGCTGTGGCAGGTGCGCTCCATGGAGGAGGCCGTGGAGTGGGTCAAGCGCTGCCCCAGTCCACATGAAGGCGAAGCCGAGATTGAGATCCGTCAGGTATTCGAGCCGGAGGACTTCGGCGCGGAGTTCACGCCCGAGCTCAGGGAGCAGGAGGAACGGCTGCGCGCCCAGGTGGCGGAGAAGAAGCGATAGTCGCGGGCCAAAAAATTTGTTTAAGGTGTCGATTTTGCCCCGTTCCGTTCGATGAATGCATAGAGCCCAGCGCCGGCTGCTCGAGATCGCCGGAAGAACTCGGCTTATAACCCGAAACTAATCCCAAATGAATAAGGAGATGTAACCATGCGATTCATGATGATCGTCAAGCACGCCGAGAAGCAGGGCCCTCCGCCCAAGCCGCTGATGGATGCCATAACCAGGCTGGCGGAAGAGGAAGTCAAAGCCGGGACCATGCTGGGGAACGGCGGGCTGGGACCGACCGCGCTGGGCGCCCGCGTCCGGCTTTCCGGGGGCAAGGTGACGGTGACTGACGGACCATTCACAGAGGCCAGGGAGATTATCGGCGGTTATGCGCAGTTTGAGCTGAAGTCGAAGGAAGAAGCGGTGAAAGCTGCGGTGCGATTCATGGAGCTTCACAAGAAATACTGGCCGGAATGGGAAGGCGAGACCGAAGTTCGTCAGATGTTCGGGCCGGAAGACTTTGAGAACTGCAGCGCGGTAGCGGAGGGCGAACTTGCGCACACGGTTCAAAAATGATGTGATCGGTGGCAGTGTCTGCTGCCGATACACATCGCGCGATTGATGCAGTCTGGAGGATGGAATCGCCCAGGCTTATCGCCGGCCTCACGCGGATGGTGCGCGACGTGGGCCTTGCCGAGGACCTGGCGCAGGATGCGCTGGTGGCCGCGCTCCAGCAATGGCCGCAGTCGGGCGTCCCGGACAATCCGGGCGCCTGGCTCATGGCCGCCGCCAAGCATCGCGCCATTGATCAGTTCCGCCGAAGGTCGCGCCTGCAGCGCAAGCACGAGGAGATCGGCCGCGAGCTTCAGGCCCAGGAGATGGCCGTGCCGGACCTCGAAGCGGCGCTTGACGACAATGTGGGCGATGACCTGCTCCGCCTCATGTTTATCTCCTGCCATCCCATCCTCTCGACCGAGGCCAGGGTCGCGCTTACCCTGCGCCTGCTGGGAGGACTGACGACCGAGGAGATTGCGCGCGCGTTCCTGGTTCCTGAGCCTACCATCGCCCAGCGCATAGTGCGGGCCAAACGGACGCTTGCGGAAAAACGTGTTCCCTTCGAAGTGCCGCGCGGAGCCGAGCTTGCCGGCCGCCTGTCCTCGGTGCTGGAGGTCATCTACCTGGTTTTCAACGAGGGTTATGCGGCCACCGCCGGCGACGACTGGCTGCGGCCCGCACTGTGCGAGGATGCGCTACGCCTGGGACGCGTGCTGGCTGAACTGGCTCCGCGGGAGCCCGAGGCGCATGGCCTGGTCGCCCTGATGGAGATCCAGGCATCGCGGGCGCGGGCCCGCGTGGGGCCTTCAGGAGAGCCGATCCTGCTGTTTGAGCAAAACCGCGCGCACTGGGACCAGCTTCTTATTCGTCGCGGGCTCGCCGCGCTGGACCAGGCAGAAAAGCTAGCCGCGGAACGGCCCGGCAAGCGGGCTGGCCCGTACGCGATCCAGGCAGCCATTGCGGCCTGCCATGCGCGGGCGCGCACCCCGGAAGAAACCGACTGGCCCCGCATTGTGGCGCTCTACGCGGCGCTGGCCCAGGTCACGCCGTCTCCGGTGGTGGAATTGAATCGCGCGGTGGCTGTAGCCATGGCGTCCGGTCCGGCAGCGGGGCTCGAACTGGTTGATGCGCTGGCCGCGGAGCGCTCTCTGGAGAACTACCACCTGCTGCCCAGCGTGCGCGGCGATCTCCTCAAGAAGCTGGGCCGCATGGAGGAAGCGCGCGTCGAGTTCGCGCGCGCGGCAACGCTGACGCGCAATGCCCGGGAGCGCGAGCTGCTCCTCAATCGCGCACAGGCATGCGCGGACGCGACGCGGTGAGCCGCGTCAACAGCGGAATCATCTTGGATGCGAGTTCAGCTTGTCGAGAGCGCGCTTCAGCTGTTCCAGCTTCTGTCCAGCCTCGCCAAGCTTGCCTTCCGAGGTCAGGCGCTGATAATCGGCAAGGTCTTTCGCGGCCTCCGCGATGAGCCCCCTGAGGTCCTCTGCGCGCCTGGGAGGGGCCGTGGATGCCGGGGGGCGCTGCCCGGTCTCGACGGGAGCGGCCGCGGCGCTCATTGACGAGGCGGCCCCGCCAAACAGCGCCGCCATGGCCGATTCGAAAGTTGGCCCGTACACAAGCCGGTCCTGAAGCGCCAGCACGACCAGGCGCAACTCCGGCATGGGACTCCGCTGGGCCTGAAGGTAAATGGGTTCCGCATACAGCAGGGCGCGCCCCGTGGGAATGACCAGCAGGGCCCCGCGCCGCACGTGCGACCCCTGCTGGTTCCACAGCGTCAACTGTCCGGAAAGCTGCGCGTTCTGGTCGATTCGCGCCTCGATTTGCAGCGGTCCATCCACGAGTTTGGTCTTGGGAAAGTTGTAGACCACGGACGTGCCATAGTTGGCGCCGTCGCTGCGGCCGGCAATCCAGCCGATCATGTTGTTGCGGTTGGCCGGGGTGAAGGGCAGAATCTCCACAAACTCCACATTGTTTTCGCCGGGCAGTTTCATCAGCACGAAATTCGGCTGCATGGTCTCGGTGGTCTGCTCACCACTTTCGCTCAAGCCTACTTCCGTGGCCACCGTCCACAGGTCCTCGCGGTTGTAGAACGCTGCGGGATCCGTCATGTGATACAGACCGTACACTTCCGCCTGCATTTCGAGCAGCAGCTCGGGGTAACGCACGTGACTGCGCAGCCCTGCGGGCATCATGTTGGCGTCCTTGAACAGAGTCGGAAAGACGCGGCGGTAGGCCGCGATGATCGGGTCTTTTGGATCAAACACGTAAAACGTCGTGGTGCCGTCGTAGGCGTCAATGACCACCTTGACGCTGTTCCGCATGTAATTAATGGGAGTGCGGCCCAGGCTGTAATGGCTGGAATAGGGGTAGCTGCTGGAAACCGTGAAGGCGTCCATGATCCAGTACAGGCGGCCGTCGGGGCCCACCACGATGTAGGGGTCTGAATCGTAGATCAGGAACGGCGCCAGCGCGTTCACGCGATCGCGCAGAGTGCGGCGCATCAGGAGCCGGCTGTCGCTGGTCACGTCATCACTGAACGGGAGCTTTGCCAGGTCGCCGCGATCGAAGGCGATCATGCAGCGGCGCAGGAACCCGCCGAGGACGATGCCGCCCTTGCCTTCGTACGACGTGAGGCTGTTGGACTCGCCCTGCGGATAGTTGAACTCCTTCTGCCGTGTCTTCACGTAGACGTCGGTGTCGGTGAGTTCACCGAAATAGATTTCCGGACGGGTCACGTCCAAGCCAGGCACCGTGCTCTGGACGGGCATATTGCTCAGCATCAGCGTGGGAAGCCCTTCAGGCGTGAAGCCGTTGACCGGATTCATGGTGATGCCGTAGCCGTGGGTATAGACCAGCTTTTCGTTGATCCAGTTGCGGCTGCTCTCCGGGAGCTTGTTTACGTTCAGTTCGCGCGCGGCGAGCATCACCTGGCGGGTGGCGCCGCCGATATCGTAGCGATCGATGTCCACGTCGGGGAAGTCGTAGTAGGTGCGGATTTCCTGAATCTGGCGCAGCGTGTCCTGGAGTGCGCGCCAGTCCCAGAGCCGGATATTCTGAAGCGTTGCCTGATTGTTGGCCGGGTCGGCCGCCTCCACGGTGGTCTCGGCGGGGAACTCGCGCTGCGAGACGCGGTCCAGGCCGTAGGCCTGCCGCGTGAGATCAATGTTGTGGGCGATATAGGGCCGCTCACGGACCAACTGGTTGGGCTTGACAACGAAATTGCTCACGTACCAGCCGACTCCCTGCAGCGCGACATAACAAATTGCCGCCGGAAGGACGGCCAGGACGAGCCTGCTTCCGCGGGGCAGCGATATGGCGTTGAAAGCCGCGATCCCCGCACCCGCAATGAGCGCCACGCAGACGATGAGGATTCCTGTGAGAGTGATGTGCGCGTCCGTGTAGGTCACGCCCGAGAAGATCGTATGGTCTTCAAACAGCTGCTCGAATCGGCTGAGATACAGTCGCAGGGCGAAGACCACCAGCAGGAAGGCAAACGCAATGGAAAAGCCGCGCCAGGGCAAAGGGGCATGGCCGCTGTAGCGTCCCGCGAGCGCGCGGCTTCCGCCCGTGATAAACATGAAAAAAATGGCCAGCACACAGGTAATCACAGCCAGCGAAAGCAGCCAGCCAACGACCAGCTGATAGGCGGGCAGATTGAAAAGAAAGAAGCCCAGCGGCTTGCCAAAGATCGGGTCTACTACGCCGCCCGGTGCGCGCTGCGCATACCAGAAGAGCGCGAACGTGGGCCACTCCAGCATCATCCCGGCGCCCGATGCAATGGCAAGAATGACGGAAAGCGCCAATGCGACAATGCGCAGGGCCGACCCAACCGGGAGCTTCAGAGGTTGTTCCCCGATGAAAATGGTGTGACTGCTCGGCAGCCAGGGCAGATGCGCATGCTTCAGGGCCGCAAACGATCCGTACAGGATAAGAAACGTGGCGGCGGCGAAAGCAATGAAGATCCCCCACTGAAGGCCCAGGGTTTTTGAGAATACCTCGCGATATCCAAGCGAGCCGAACCAGAGCGCGTCCACGTAATAGGAAACCAGGGTTTGGCCGCCAAGGATGATGCCGGCCAAGACGGCGAGAACCAGGAGAAAGCGGCGGCTGCGCCGCGGCGATCGCGGCCTGTCAATGGACTCAAGCATTGCTTCCCCCGTTGTGCCAGCAATTCTGTCAGTAAAGTTCCGGCGCCGCTATTGTACAGGCTTGAAGAATGATGCCGGGGCGGCGTTGGCCGGTATTTCACAAGGTGACGGGCAGACCGGACATGATCTCTAGTTTGCGAGGTCAAGGGAAATGGTCTGATAATGAGCTGATCGTCGAGCCAGCCAATGAAAAGACTTCCGCGAAATGCTCGAAAGCGTAAGAGGAGCCTGGACCGGGCTCCGGACCGCGAAGACCGGCGCCGGCCTCGTTTCTCGCGGGAGCTGTCCGTGCTTTACGAAGATGACGCCGTGGTCGCTCTCGACAAACCCGCCGGCCTTCTGGCTGTGCCGATCAAGGGCTCACATACGCCGTCCGCTTTGTCTCTCCTTTCCGCGAGACTAAAGCCGAAGAGGCAGCGGGCCCTGGTGGTGCATCGCATCGATCGTTTTACATCCGGGGTCCTGCTATTTGCGAAAACGGAACGGGACCGAGATGCGCTTGTGCAACAATTTCTGGCCCATACACCCGTGAGGCAGTACCTGGCGGTAGTGCGTGGCCATCCCGGCGTTGAGGCCGGGACGCTGGTCCATTATTTTCGACGCGAAGGAATGTTCCAGCAGTTGCGGACGGCGCGGGACCCGGAGGCGGCCCGCGCCGAACTTCGATATTCCGTTGAGCGCGCTTTTCCGGATGCCTCGCTCGTCCGGGTTGAACTGGTGACAGGATTGCAGAACCAGATCCGGGTGCAGTTTTCGGCGAGCGGCCACCCGGTCATAGGCGACAGGAAATACCACCGGGCTGAAGCGTCGGAAGAGTTGATTGCCCGGGTCGCTCTTCATGCCGCGCATCTTCAGTTCGTTCATCCGCGATCAGGAGAGAGCATTTCGATTGACTGCGCCCCGCCTCCCGATTTCAAGCGCCTTGTTCAAGCACTGTCACGCGCGGGCCGTCCGCGCCGGTGAGAGCCGCGTCTCCGGGCGCGCGGTGGTTGTGCTCCACACGCCGGGAGAAAAATCGGCCGGGTCACGCCGTACCTGCGAACCCCCGGCTTTTGTCGAGCGCCGCAATTGGATTTCGGGCTTCGCAGCTCTCCCCGGCCTCTTTTGATCGAGGCGGCGCAAACAGACCCGCCGGATGACGCTGGGAGTGCAGGCCGCAAGCTTGCCGTGGGGAGCGAGAGGTGTATACTACTGCGCACTGTTCGGACTACATTGTGGCCAGATCCTTACCAGCCGCAAGAGGGCAGCGCGTTTTCGAGTGATAAAAGCAAACTGGTCAGCGTGGGTGCGCCGACGGCCGGGGGTTCGCGCTGCTTTCCCGGAGATGAGATTCGCCACGCACACAGC
>DATIWA010000279.1:0-2062 GCA_035465515.1 Candidatus Limnocylindrales bacterium
CAGGACAGCGAAGGTGGTCCGCGCCTGGGAAAGGACTAATGGGGAGATTTGCGCATGGCCGGCAAAAAACCGCCCGTTAAAAACCGCTTTGCCCACCGTGGCCGCGGCACCCCAGCAAAAAGTGGCAGCCGCGATCAGGAAATAACCCCGCCAGGGATGCGCCTGCTCCATCGCGGGGCCGGTCTGCTCTTCCGCAGCTCTAGTCTGCAAGCATCTGGTCCAGTCGCACAGGATCGAAGCCGACCAGGACCTTGTCGCCGACGACGATGGTCGGGGTGGAGCGGCTCTTGTAGGTCCGAACCAGTTCGAAGACTGCCTGCTGGTCCACGCTGACATCCTTCACTTCAAAGTTGATCCCTTTCTCCGAAAGGTAGGCCTTGGCCCATGAGCAAGGCGGTCAACCGGGCGAGCTGTACATCACCACTTTCTTTGCAGTCTTCTCAGCCATTCATTCTCCTCCCGTAGAGTATAAGATTCGCATGCAAACGAGGTTGTTTCAATTATTTCCGCTGTGCCGTCCATGGTTTTGTTCTCCCGGTCTCACTGCCGGACCGCCTCCGGTACGTGCACTTCCGTGCTGATCGCCGCGGTGCTCTTGAGCATGGCGGAGACCGAGCAGTATTTCTCTTCGGAAAGCCGCACCGCGTCCTCAGCGGACTTGCGGTTCACCGGACCGGAAACCGTAAAAATGAGTTTGATGGAAGTGTAGACAGTGGGCGGCTGCGGGGCGCGCTCGGCTTCCGCGCGGACCTCCACGGCAGAAAACGGCTCCCGCTTCTTTTTGAGAATCATGACCACGTCAGTGGCCGTGCAGGCACAGAGGGCGGCCAGCACCATCTCCATGGGACCGGGAGCGGTGTTGCGCTGGCGGTCCGAATCGATCACGAAAGCATGCCCGCTGCTTGCGGAGGCAACAAAGCGTTCGCCATCAGTCCAGTTTACTTTGGCTTCAACCATATGAAAACACTCCAGAAAAGCACGTTCAGCATATCAGCAAGGGCGGGCAATGATAACAAACCGGCCATCAAAGCGTCTTAACTGAAGGCTGAAAATCTTTGTGGAAGAAATTTCCAAATTCGTGCAATGGAGAGTAGGCGGCAAGGCTAAAGCGCCGGGCAAAACGATGGCAGAACTCCCAGGCGGTGACCAGGAGTTGCTCCGGCAGCTCGCCAGAGGAAACGAGGCAGCGTTCAGGACGCTTTATGAGCGCTACCAGGGCCCGATTTACCGCTTTGCCCTGCACATGAGCGGCAACACCGCCACCGCCGAAGAGGCAACGCAGGAAGTATTCATGCTGCTGATCCGAAACCCGAAAGGCTACGATCCGGACAAAGGCACGCTGGCCGGTTACATGTACGGAGTAGCGCGCAATATCACGCGCCGCACCATGCAGGACAGCCAGTGGGACGTTTCGCTGGACAATGATGAGTCAGGCTACGACGAGTTTGCCGTGGCCAGCGAACTGGACGTGCTGCAGGAGCTGACCAACGCCGAACTGCTGGATACCTTGCGAAAAGCCGTGCTGGGATTGCCGGAGCCATATCGCGAAGTAGTGGTGCTGTGCGATCTCGAAGAGCTTAGCTACCAGCAGGCGTCTGAACTGCTGGGGTGCTCGGCGGGAACCATCGCATCGCGGCTGCACCGGGCGCGGACGATACTGAAGAATAAATTGAGCTGTCAGAAATGCGTGAAATAGATCCAATCCGCAACCCGTCAGATGCCCTGCTGTCTTCGGCGCTGCACCGGCTGGCTTCAGGCGCGAACCGCGAAGCGCCCGCGCAGCTGGGGCAGGACATGGCGGCGGCCTTCCGCCGGCACCACCGCCGGCGCAGACAGGTGCGCATGGCATTTGCGGCATCGCTGGCTGCATGCCTGGCGCTGGCGGCGATTTTGTTGATGCCACGGGGTCCCGCGGAGAACAACCAGCGCCATCCGAAGGCCCCGGAAGCAGCACAGCAAGCCAGACCAGGCATTGCTCCACCGCAAGGGGCCGCCATTCAGCCTTTATCTCCATCGGCGGCGCTACAACAGCACAAAGCCGCCCAGGTGACACAGAGCCCGG
>DATIWA010000280.1:0-4866 GCA_035465515.1 Candidatus Limnocylindrales bacterium
CCGCAAGATGGACGCGATGGTTAAGAGACTGTGAAAACCCTGTGAAATTGTTATTGGGGCCCTTTAAGCCATAGCGGCTTTGCGAGGCTGCATCTCATCGGGAATGATCCAGGAAAGCACCACCCGCCGCACCGCTCGTGAGATTTTTGAGGAAGTCATTGCCAACGCCCGCGATGAACTCGCCAGGACAACCATGGGACTTGCCTTTTCAGGGTTCGCCGGCGGCATTAGCATGGGGCTCACCGGCCTCGCTGTGGCGCTGGCCCTGAGCTACCTGGGTGATGGCCCCGTGCAGCAGTTCATCGCCTTTGCCTTTTATCCCATCGGCTTCATCGTGGTGATAATTGGCAGAGCTCAGCTGTTTACGGAAAACACGCTTTATCCCGTGGTGCTGGTGCTCGATGAGCACAAACACTTGCTGAACACGCTGCGCTTGTGGGGAACGGTTTTTACCGCGAACGTGGCCGGCGCAATGTTCTTCGGCTGGCTGGTGATGAAGACCGGGGCGCTTCCTGCCAATTTCGGAGATGCGCTGGCCGGGCTGGGAGTTCACGCGGCGGAAGGGCATTTCACGCTGATTTTCGCCAAAGGCATCATCGGTGGCTGGCTGATTGCGCTGGTTGCCTGGATGGTGACAGCGAGTCACTGGACCATCGGCCAGATCGTTGTGACCTGGATGCTGACCTTCATTGTGGGCGCCGGACATTTTTCCCATTGCATTGCCAGCAGCGCCGAGATCATGGCCGCCATCATGTCCGGCCATTTGCGCTTTTTCGGGTACCTCCAATGGCTGGCGCCGGCGACGCTGGGGAACATCGTTGGCGGAGTGGCCATCGTGAGCCTGCTCAACTTCGGCCAGGTGCGGAGCGGCACCAGGGAAGAGCCCTGAACTCGGACGCGATTTGCCCTGTGTTCCTCCTGACAAGCTATAATCAAACGTTTCGCAATCTCACTTCGAGGACTTCTGTCATGGCAGTTTCGGCGATTGCGGGGATTCCCGCGCTGAAGGACGTTTATACCCAGCTCAAAACGCGCATGGACAAGGCGGTGGAAGATTTCCGCACCAATCTGGCTGCGGCGCGCACCGGTCGCGCTTCCGTGCACATGCTGGATACGGTCCGGGTGCCCTATTACGGTTCAGAGATGCCGCTGAACCAGCTCGCGCAGGTGCACGCGCCGGAAGCTCAGTTGCTCACGGTCCAGCCTTTTGATCCCAGCATCCTGGGTGAAATTGAAAAGGCGATCCGTTCCGCCGGGCTGGGGCTGAATCCGCAGAATGACGGCAAGATCATTCGCATTCCCGTGCCGCCCCTGACCGAAGACCGCCGCAAAGAGATGGTCAAGCATCTGCACAAGATCCTGGAAGACCATCGCACAGCAATCCGTAACGTTCGCCGCGACGGGAATGAAGCCATCAAAAAGGCCATGAAGGACAAGAAGATCACGGAAGACGACGAAAAAAAGGCGCTGGACGAGGTGCAGAAACTCACGGACGGCGAAATCAAGAAGATGGAGGAGATGTCGGCCGCCAAGGAAAAAGAGCTGATGACCGTCTGAGCTGCCCATTACCTTGCCAAGCCTGGCTGCGGCCAGGCTTTTTCGATTTCCGTGCGCGTCCGGTACTCTCCTCCAGGGGCCAAGCTCGGCATTTACAAGCGACCCGGGTAATGCAAGAATAACCGCCGGCCCAGCATCTAATTAACAGCCACATATGTCCACCTCTGGAACAGTTCACGAGGCCGTACCGCCACGCCAGCCCATTCTGGTGCGTCTCGTCATTGCTCTGCCCGGGTGGGGACTGCGATTTCTGCTCTGGTTCCTGAGCCGGATCATTTATCGCATCAAGGTCCTGGGCAAAGAGAATATTCCGCAAAAGGGCGGGGCGCTGCTGGTTTCCAACCACATGTCCTTTGTGGACGCCATCCTGATCGGCGCTGCCATTCGCCGGCCGGTGCGGTTCCTGATCTTCAAGGACGTTTACGAAAATCCGTTTATCAAGCCGTTTGCCATCCTGCTGCGGGCCATTCCCGTGCCGCCCGATTTGCGTCCGCGGGACATCATCCATGCCTTCCGCGCAGCCAGTGAAGCCATACGCTCAGGCGAACTGGTATGCGTTTTTGCCGAAGGTCAGATTACGCGCACCGGGCAGATGCTGCCGTTCCGCCGCGGCATGGAGAGGATCAGCCGGGGGCTGGATGCGCCGGTTATTCCGGTGAACCTTTACGGGATCTGGGGAAGCATCTTCAGTTTCGAGCGCGAGCGTTTCCTGTGGAAGGCGCCCCGTCGCATGCCTTATTCGGTGACGGTCAGCTTCGGCAAATGGATGGCCTCATCGGCCACGGCTGCGGAAGTCCGCCGCGCTGTCCAGGAATTGCACGCGGCTGCTTTCGAGGCTGACCACCAGCCGCGGCGCACGCTCGATCGGGCGCTCATCGGCGCCGCGCGGCGGCATCCCTTGCGCTTTGCCATGGGCGATGCGCGTTTTCCTCATATAAGTTTTGCTGGCATGCTGCTCAAGCTGCTGTTTGTTTCGCGTCGTTTGCGGCCGCTGTGGCGCGATCAGGAGATGGTCGGCATTCTGCTGCCGCCCTCGGCGGGCGGGGGGCTGGTGAATTTCGCCGCCACCCTGCTGGGAAAGGTCCCCGTCAACCTCAACTACACAGCCAGCAGCCAGATGCTGGCCGCCTGCGCACAGCAATGCAATCTGAAGACGGTGGTGACCTCAAAACTGTTTCTGGAGAAACTGGCCGCCATCAACAAGATTGATGTGCCCGGCCAAACGCTCCTTCTGGAAGACGTGCTGGCGGCGCCGAAGACGCTGGAAAAAATCGTTGCCTTGCTCATCGCGCTGATGCCCTTCGCCCTGATCAAGCGCGCGCTGGGAGCGCCGCGCCGGACTACGGATGACCTGGCTACGGTGATTTTTTCCAGCGGCAGCACCGGCGACCCCAAGGGCGTGATGCTCACGCACCACAACGTGCTTGCCAACATCCGGCAGATGACGCAGGTGTTTGCCTTCACGCCGGAAGACAGGATCATGGGCATCCTGCCGTTCTTCCACGCCTTTGGTTTCACGGTCACCCTGTGGCTTACCGCGACTTACGGCGTCGGTGTGGTGTATCACCCAAGCCCGCTTGATGCGCAGATCATTGGCGAACTGGTGCGTAAATATAAAGCCACGTTCCTGATTGCCACGCCAACATTCCTTCAGGCGTATATGCGCCGCGTGCCACGGAAAGATTTCGCCTCCCTGCGCTGTGTACTGGTGGGCGCGGAGAAAATGCCGGACCGCCTGGCCCAGGCTTTTGAAGAGACGTTCGGCATCAAGCCGCTGGAAGGCTATGGCTGCACCGAGTGCGCTCCGGTAGTGGCCGTGAATATCTTTGATTTTCGCGCTCCGGGGATTCGACAGCTGGGCGGGCGCCGCGGGACCATCGGGCATCCGCTGCCGGGGATGAGTGTTCGCATTGTTGATCCCGAGACCATGCAACCTGTTGCCACGGGTCAGCCGGGCATGCTGATGGTACGCGGCCCGAACGTGATGCAAGGATATCTTGGCCGTCCCGACAAGACTGCTGAAGTCCTGAAGGACGGTTGGTACATCACCGGTGACATCGCCAGTGTGGCGGACGACGGATTCCTGACCATCACTGACCGCCTGAGCCGCTTCAGCAAGATCGGCGGCGAGATGGTGCCGCACATCAAAGTGGAAGAGAAACTCCATGAGCTTGCCGATTCCACCGAGCAGGTGTTCATGGTCTCGGCCGCCCCAGACGAGAAAAAAGGTGAGCGCCTGGTGGTGCTGCACACGCTGGAGGAGGAACAGCTTGCTCCTGTGCTTCAGAAACTGGCCGAATCCGACCTGCCTGCCTTGTGGAAACCCCGCAAAGACCAGTTTTTTCGCGTAGACGCGCTGCCTTACCTGGGCACAGGCAAGCTGGACCTTCGCTCCCTCAAAACGCAGGCATCCGCTCTGGCCGCCGGAGCATGAATCCGCCCCGAACTGTGCGGACCAGGATCAAACTCTTCAACCTTTTAACTTTTCAACTTCTGGGCCCCAGAATTTGCGTGCTTGCCTGGAGCTTGCGCAGTCCGCGCAGCCACCGTTCGTAATCGTTTGCCTTGTTCTGGAAATACTTGGCGACCTCGGGGTGAGGCAGGATGAGAAATTTCTCTTCCGACATTCCCTGAACAACCGCGTCCGCCACCTGTTCGGGCTCAAGGGCGGTATCCAGAAGGAACGCGCCGCCCGCAAACTCCGCCTTGAGCAGCATGTTCGTACGCACTCCCTGTGGACAAAGGGCGGAGACGCGAAGACCCTGGTCGCCGTAAGTGATGGAGAGCCATTCGGCAAAGGCCAGGGCGGCATGTTTGGTGACCGAGTAGGGCGCGGAGCCGATCTGGGTGAGCAGTCCCGCGGCAGAGACGGTCTGCACAAGGTAGCCTTCCTTGCGCGCCAGCATCTGCGGCAGCACGGCACGCGCGGCGTAAACGTGGGACATGACATTGACGTCCCAGCTTCTCTGCCAGTCGCTGTCCGGAGCTTCCGGTCCGCCGGCGACGCCGACCCCTGCATTGGAACAGAAAACGTCCACCTGCCCGAAGCGCCTGCTGGTTTCTTCAACAAGGCGTTGAACCTCTGCTTCTTTACCGACGTGAGCGGGAATGGCCACGCCTTTGATCTCGTCGGCAACAAGCTGGGCGCCCTGCACGTCAATATCTGAAACGACTACGGCCCTGGCTTTCTCCGCAGCGAACTTGCGGCACAAGGCACGTCCGATTCCGTTGGCCCCTCCGGTAACGATTACCACTCTGCCCTGAATTTGCATGGAGAAGAAGATAAATGCTTGGGCTGCATCCTTCAAA
>DATIWA010000281.1:0-6336 GCA_035465515.1 Candidatus Limnocylindrales bacterium
AGTGCTGGTGCAGAGCATTCGCCACGATATTGAGTTGTGGCAGTCCTCTGACGCGGAGATCTCCCAGTTCCTGCTGCTGGCCGCGCAGCGGATCCAGGACCTGAAACACGACACCCGCTTCAAGTACGTGACCATGTTCAAAAATTACGGCAAGCCTGCCGGACAGGATTTTGACCATCCTGTCTCCGAGATTACGGCCACCACGTTTGTTCCGCGCCGTGTTCTCTATGAGTTGCGCGCATCGCGTGACTACTACGCAGACAAGGAACGCTGCGTCTTTTGTGACACCCTGAACCAGGAGTTCCGCAACCCGATCCGCGTTATTGAGACGCACGGAAACTACATTGCCCTTTGTCCTTTTGCTTCGCGCGTGCCCTACGAAACATGGATCATGCCGCGCAAGCATGAGGCTTCTTTTGAGCGGACCATCCTCTCCCGGACAGGCCACCTCAGCGACCTGAGCGCCCTCATCCGTCACACTTTCCAGCGGGTGATGAGCATTGCCGAGGCCTTCCACATGGTTTTGCACACCGTTCCCAACACCTACCAGAAGTCCAATGTCCTGCAATACTGGAAAACCGTGGACGAGGACTACCACTGGCACCTGGAGATCATGCCCATTCTCGCCGCCCGGGCGAAGTCATACTTCCTGAAAGAGGTGTATTTCACCAATGTCCCATCGGAAGTCGCCGCTGAACGGCTCCGGAAGCTGGAAACGAGATAGCGGGCAGCGCTCAGCCTTCGGCATTCCTCCCGGAATGCGTGTTTGGAAAAGGAACTCGGCTGTTGCGACAAAATACGGAAAGGCACAATGCTGCCATTCAGGGCGAGCTAAGCTGTTCTCCAGCATGAGGTTACAGTCTCAAGAAAACGGGGAAACCCAAAGGCTGAATGTCGACTGCCATCGGCTGAGTGCTGCGGCAGGTTACCTATGTGCGCTTTGTCACACTCCGGGTGCTCTCAGATGGCTATAATTTCTCTTTAACTCTATGCCCCTGTTCTGGTTGCGAGTCGCGTTGTCGCTTTACGGCGTCGGGCTGGTCTATGCCCTGGCGGCTCTTTGGGGCGGCAAGGACGTTCTCACGCGGATCACTCTTCCGGCCGTGGGGCTGGGCATGACCTTCCATTTTGTGGCCCTGCTGGAAAACGCCATGCTGAGCGGCGCCTGGGCGCCAGGGTCGCTCCATGAGCTGGAGTCCATGATGGCGTTTTTGCTCATGGTCTTCTTTTTCGTTATTTACGCCCGTTACAAGGCGACCTCGCCGGGAATCGCGGTCTTTCCGCTGGTGTTTCTGCTGACGGCTTCAGCAGCCTCCGGCGTCCGTCCTTCTCCCGATGAAACCCCGCTGTTCGTCAGCACTCAATGGATCTATGTGCACGTGGCCCTGATTTTCATCGGGTACTCAGGACTGATATTCAGCTTTGTGGCCAGCATCCTGTACCTGATCCAGGAGAAGAACCTGAAGTCGAAAACTTCCACCGGATTGTGGTCACGCCTTCCGGCCCTGGCCGTGATTGACGATATCGGCTACAAGTGCCTGATCTGGGGATTTCCTTTCATGACCCTGGGCCTGATCTCCGGCGCGATTGTGGCTGAAGCGCGGATTGGTCCGCAGTATTTTTACGATCCCAAGATCGTGATTTCCATTCTCAGCTGGGTGGTCTATACGGTGCTCCTCTACACCCGATGGAGCGCCGGCTGGCGGGGACGCCGCGCCGCCTATCTTGCAACATTTGCATTTGCCACCGCGGTGCTGGCCTGGGCTGCCAACAGCCTGAGCCACACGCACAGGTTTATTGCCCCATGAACTTCCGGCTCATTGGCGTGAACCACAACAGCGCGCCGCTGGACGTGCGGGAGCGGCTGGCTGTTCCCGAATCGCAGCTTGCCGAAGCCGTGGGCGCCCTGGTGAAGCATACGGGAGTGGAAGAAGGCATGGTGCTCTCCACCTGTAATCGAGTGGAGGTGCTTGCCAGCACCAGGGAGCAGGCGGACCTGCGCGCCTTTTTGCGCAGCTACTTTGGCGTGAGCCCTGAAGTTCTTCAGTCCCACATCTACGAATTGCAGGAAAGGGAAGTCGTGCGCCATGTCTTCCGCGTGGCTGCCAGCCTGGATTCCATGGTGGTGGGCGAGCCGCAGATCCTGGGCCAGGTGAAGGAAGCCTATGCCGTTGCGCGCAGCCTGGGGGCGGTGCATTCGTCACTGGAAGCCTTGCTCTCGCGCGCCTTTGCCGTTGCCAAGAAGGTGCGCTCGGAGACAGCGATCGGCGCTTCCAGCGTGTCCATCGCCTCGGTGGCGGTGCAACTTGCGGAGAAGATCTTTGGTTCGCTGAAGGGCAAGACGGTGTACCTGATCGGCGCAGGGAAGATGGCCGAGCTTGCGGCGCGTCATCTGATCGGCCATGGCGCGGGCCGGATCATCGTCAGCAACCGCACCCATGAGCGCGCGGTGCAACTGGCCGAGGCATTCAGCGGCGAGGCCGTTCCTTTTGAGCGCATCCACGATACTACCGAGAGCGCCGACATTATTCTCACTTCCACCGGCGCCACCGACCCTATTTTCCGCCGCGAGCACGGCGAACGCCTGCTGAGCCGCCGCCGCAACCGGCCTGTGTTCTTCATTGATATTGCCGTGCCGCGCAACGTGGCTCCGGAAGTCAATAAACTGGATGGCCTGTTCGTCTATGACATTGACGATCTTCAGTCCGTGGCCAGCAACAACAGCTCGGAACGGAAGAAGGAAGCCCAGCGGGCGGAGCAGATTGTGGAATTGGAGGTGGACCGCTTCGCGGCGCGCATGAAATCGCTGGCCGTGGTGCCGACCATCCTCTCCCTCCAGGAATACTGTGAGACCATCCGCCAGGCGGAAATTGACCGCATCCGCGGCAAGCTGGGCAAGATCAGTCCGGAGCAGGAAGCGGCCATTGAGGCCATGACCCGCGGCATCATCAACAAGCTGCTGCACACGCCCATCACCACCCTGAAATCTACGGCCGCCGCGCCCGAGGCTGCCACCATCCACGAGATGATCCGCAAGCTCTTCAATCTGCAAAACGGAAAGCCCAAAGGCTAATGGCAAATCTTCGTATCGGCTCGCGCGGTTCGCAACTCGCTCTCTGGCAGGCCAATCACGTCGGCGCTTTGCTGCGCGACCAGGGACATACGGTGGAGATCGAGGTCATCAAAACCACCGGGGACAAGATTCTCGATGTTTCGCTGGCCAAGGTCGGCACCAAGGGCATGTTTACCAAGGAGATTGAAGAAGCGCTGGCCGAAAATCGGGTGGACCTGGCCGTGCACAGCCTCAAGGACGTTCCCACTGAACTCCAGTCGGAATTTACCCTGGCTGCGATCATGAAGCGCGAAGATCCCCGCGACGCGTTCATCTCGGTCAAGTACGCAGGGCTGGATGAGCTTCCGCGTGGCGCGCGCGTTGGCACCAGCAGCCTGCGCCGCCAGTGCCAGCTCAAGGCGATCCGCCCTGATCTGGAAATTTTTCCCCTGCGCGGCAATGTGGACACCCGCCTGCGCAAGCTGGAATCGGGGGAATATGACGCCATTATCCTCGCCGCCGCCGGTGTGCAGCGTCTGGGACTGCACAAGCACGTACGTTCGCGGATCCCTGCTGAAATCATGTGTCCCGCGGTGGGGCAGGGCGCGCTGGCGGTTGAATGCCGCGCCCATGATCGTGAAGTCCTTTCTCATCTTGCATTCCTGAACGATCCGGACACAGGAGCGGCTGTTCTGTGTGAGCGCGCGCTGCTGGGCAGCCTGGGCGGCGGATGCCAGGTTCCGATTGGAGCATTTGCCCAGAAGAACGGCCACGGATTCAAGCTGCTGGCGATGGTCGGCCGCCCGGATGGCAGCGAGGTGCTGCGCGAATTTACGGAAGGCGCCGATCCCGAGCAACTGGGCCGTCAGACCGCCCAGAAATTGCTCAAGCGGGGCGCTGACAAGATTCTGAGCGACGTTTATGACCAGGAGGCCGCGGTCCCAAGGCAGCCATGAGTGACAGCGCTGATATTGAAGCCGTACAGAACCAGCCGCTGATCGGCTGGCGGATTCTTACCACGCGCGCCAGCAAGCAGAGCGGCGGGCTTTCTCAGCCGCTGCGCGACCTCGGCGCTGAGGTCATTGAGGTCCCTACCATTGAGATCAAGCCGCCGGCCAGCTACAAGCCTTTGGACACGGCGCTACAAAAAATCGCGGATTATAACTGGCTGATTCTTACCAGCGTCAATGGCGCCGATGCTGTCTTCGCCCGGCTGACGAAACTGGGCATTCCAGCGAGCGCGCTGAGCCATCTCCAGATCGCCGCCATTGGCCCGGCGACGCGCAAAGCTATTGAAGCTCAGGGCCTGAAGGTAGCGGTAACCCCGGACAAATACATCGCAGAATCGGTGGTGGAAGCGCTGCGCGGCAAGACGGAAGGAAAGCGCGTGCTGCTGGCCCGCGCCAAAGTCGCCCGCGACGTTCTTCCCAATGAACTCAAAAAAGCCGGCGTGAAGCTGGACGTGGTGGAAGCCTATGAAACCATGGTCCCAGCAGGAGCCAGGGCCAAGCTGCAAAAGCTCTTCGCGCGCAACTCCCGGCGTCCCGATATCGTGACCTTCACCAGTTCCTCCACGGCCAGCAACTTCCTGGACCTGCTTGGCAAAGAGCGACAGAACGGGCTGCGTGAGGTCTGGCTGGCTTCGATCGGCCCCGTCACCAGCAATACGCTCCGCCAGGCCGGCTTCCCACCCATCATTGAGGCGCGCGAGTACACGATGCAAGGGCTGGTCCTTGCCATAACCGAGCACGTGTACAAGGCTTCATCACAGCAGTTGCTGCAGCGGCTGTTACAGCCTGAGTAGGGCCTGCTAACTTTCTTCCGATATTTCAGTCTCTTACAAGGCCTTCCAATGCGGGATGGGGGCTTGTTTGGGACAATTTAATAAACAGGCACCGGTCTTCAAGCAGGCAGCAACAGTGAATGGCTATCAGCTACCATTTGTTGATGTTGAGGTTCGGCCACTTCAGGTGGCAGCCGCGGCAGGGGCACCCTTGCCTTCTGTTATTGGCGTGAGCAGGTCGTTAGCCGAATTGGCGATTTCAAGAGGCGGGCAGCAACTCGACCAGAGGACCTTGTAGCTTTCGCGAAGTTTGACCAGATCTGTTTCCAAAAAATTCTTCAGCGTCTGCCGGCCGCTCATACTTACGGCCAGGCACAGGATCTTTAGTCCCTCAAAGGAAAACCTCACCAGGCTCGCCTGGACCACGTCACTGCGTTCGTAAAGCAGACGGGTAATGTCTCTGAGCCTGGAGTCGAGCTCTTCCACGCTGGAGTGCGTCACCGAAGCAAAGTATTTCTGCCATTCAGGACTGCTATCGATCTGCCAGATAGCCAGCCAGCTGTAGTCCTGGTACGAACCATAGGGAGCTAACACTACGCTGGCCTTTTCGAAGGGAATGGTGAGTTCCTGTGCCAGGGTGTCCATTTCAGCCGCCGAAAGAATGCCGCTCGGGTGTTGCTCTGCGGTGATCGAGTTCTTGATCTCCATCATCAGCCGGTATCCGACGCGCACGTACGAGCGCTGGACTTCCCATAGCTGTTGGGTGGACGCCTGCTGCGACCAGACCAGGTTGCGTGTTGCCAGGATCTGCTGCATCAGTCCCACCATCTCCGTGAGGAGCCCGGCTACGACCTTGATTCTCTCCATGGGAAGCACCAGAAGCAATTGCATGCGATGGCGGCTCATCTCCTCAACCGCGGTCAGCCATTCGCTCATTCCCTGGTCTGAGTGGCGTTGTAGTTGGGGGAAGTGGCCGCCGACTTGCGCAAAATAAGGAGGGAAGGTGCAGGAACTATAGGACGAAATCAGCGTTTTATCCAGCCATTCGAGAAACGGGAGGACTTGAGACTGTTCGTATTGTCGGCGGGCCGCTCGCGCTTGCGCCAGTTCAGCTTCCTTCTGTGCCGTGCTGATCTTCTCTCGTTCCAGCGCGCGTTGCGCCGCCGATGCCAGCCGGAACTGCGCCAGCCCGAACAATCCCCCCAGCGCCGCGACTCCCAGCGGCACCATGATGGTCAGCCAGTCTTTCAGGTTTAGCGGTTCGGCCGGTTTCCTCTGCTGCACCGGCTGGGCGCTTTGTATGCCGCCCGATTGCGCTTCTGCCGCGGTTTCTCCAGCCGCGATGCAAGGTATGCAGAGATGAAGAAAGAGGACGAACATGACGGTCCCAGGCAGAATTAACCGGGTAGAGAGGCGTTTTCGAGAAAGCCGCTGCTGTGCCTTGGAGACCATGGACGGCATCATACCCCGAGGCAAGCCAACTGCCAAACACCATAGCTAT
>DATIWA010000282.1:0-2341 GCA_035465515.1 Candidatus Limnocylindrales bacterium
CTCCATGCGCAGTGTGGCGATGCCGGCGTCAAAGATGCGCCACTGAGCTGAATAAACATAGGTCTTGCCGATGGGGTATTGGTAACCGGGACGGGGCTTTGCCACGGCCGGGTTGCTCATGACGGCCCCCTGGCCGGGCGCCGGCGGTTTTGGGACCTGAGCAACGGCGCGCACCGCGGTCAGGGCCGCGCATGCGAGGACAAGCAATCGAATCAGTCCGGTGCGTAGTCGGATCAATGATGTACCAACAGAATTTTCAGAATGAGCGCAGCTACCATTAAAGCAGAACCAAGAGCTGCATTGTACTCGCGATGCTTGAGATAAAGCTCGCGGGAAAATCCGCCCTGGCTCACCTCGCCGTCGCCGGGACGGTAGGGCGTCAAGCGGGGCAGAAGCCGGGGCACATGGGACGCATATTCCACATAGGCAGGAAATGCCGAACCGAGATATTTTTCTTCCGCCCGGATGACGGGTATATAGATGGCCAGGAACATCGCCAGGGCCGCGGCGGCGATCCACGGGTTCCTGGCCGCAATCACAAACCCAATCGCCATGAGCACCGAGCCCAGGTACAGCGGATTGCGGGTATAAGCATAAGGGCCCGTGGTGGCAAGCTCAGCATTTTTTTGTATGTGTCCTGAGGCCACGGCACGCGTAACCAGTCCGGTCGCCACCAGGGCGCAGCCAATGCCCACCGACAGCCAGTCCGGCCGGGCAAACCAGAAATACGCGGCGGCAAAGACAAATCCCAGGGGGACGCGCATGCGGGTGGCAATTCGCGACCAGCTACCCACGGCCACCTCCCAACAGGTGCCGCGCCGCGGCAATCACTTCTTCAGCACTGATTTTCAGCAGGCCGTCATCCGGCTTGCTGTGATGCGAAGATGTTGTCCTGCTTTCCGGATGGCGCAAAGTAACAGCCTGTGTGCCGTACGGGCCGGTACGCGCCGGATCGGTGGGACCATAAAGCCCTACCACGGGAATTCCCAGCGATGCGGCAATGTGCAGCGGCCCTGTGTCCGCGCCGATAAAAATCCGCGCCTGTCTTGTCAAGGCAATGAGCTGGCCAATGGTGCAAAACACCTCGAACGCGTTGCCTCCACTGTCCTCCACCACGGCGCGACCCAGATGTTCCTCGCCGGGTCCGACATTTACGAGTGTTTTCAAATTGTGCCGGGCCAGTGCGCGTGCTACGGCCCCAAACCTCTCCGGGGGCCACTGTTTTGCTCCCCAGCCGGCCCCGGGAGTCACCATGGCAAAGGCGGCAATGCCCTGAAGGCTAATCTCATTTTCCGCCCATGCCTGGGCGGCAGGATCGCAGGGGAGTTGCGGCGCCTTCAACTCGAGATCTCTTCCGTTGAGGACATCTTTCAGCGCTTCCGCTGCAAGCGAGCGGTTCTGCTCGATCACGTGTTCGCCGCGGCGGACAAACTTGTGCGCGTAAGACCACCGTGCCGCTGATTCGCGCGGGTCGGTAAAGCCGGCCACATCGGCAGCGCGACTGACGGTGGCGCACACGGCTGATTTGATGTTGCCCTGAAAATCGATAGCCAGATCATAATGGGTCCCGCGAAGCCGCCGGATGTCGCCCCAGATTTCCACGGCCGTCGAGGGATGGAAAAGCCGTTGCCGCCAGCGTTTCGTATTGATGGTATGAATCAGGTTTGCCACCGGCTTTTGCGGACTGGTGGCGTCCGGGGCATCTTTCTTGCCGCGCGCCGTGAGCAGCTCAGACCATTGCTCTTCCACCACCCAGCCAATGGTGGCGTCGGGCAGAGCGGCGCGAATGGAGGTTACGGCGGGCAGAGCGTGAAGAATGTCTCCCAGGGCGCCCAGCCGCACAATCAGGACTTTGACCATTCGTCCTTTCTCAACAAATCAGTAGTGGAATGGTCTTTCGGGTCGCCGACGATCTCAACACGACCACCGCAAGCCAGGACAACGTCACGCTCAGGCACGCTTTCGGCGGTGTAGTCGGTGCCCTTGGCGTGAACGTCAGGCCGGAGCATCCTGATCAACTCCCGCACATCGGGAGCGTCGAAAATGGTGACCGCATCCACGTCCGCCAGGGCAGCGAGTATTTCTGCTCGTTCCTGCTCGGGGGTCCGCGGGCGGCCGCTGCCTTTGAGAATGCGGACGCTGGCATCAGAGTTCACGGCCACCACCAGCTTGCCGCCCAGTTCCCTGGCGGCGCGCAAGTAGCGCACATGGCCGACGTGCAGCAGGTCAAAACAGCCGTTGGTCAAGGTGATTTTTTCTCCTGCGGCGCGCCATTCTTCCGCGATTTGCACAAGCTGTTCGGGGGTGACGATTTTTTGCGAGGTAGGAGGCAGGTCAGCCC
>DATIWA010000283.1:0-3417 GCA_035465515.1 Candidatus Limnocylindrales bacterium
GCGCGGAGAGGGCTGCTGTTTCGTTGACCGATAGCGGTGTTCCGGCCCATGCCACGGCGACTTTGCCACGGAAGGAATACTGGAAGCAGTTGTTTCCGGCAAAGGGATGACCGGGGGATCACCCAACAAGCGGCCCTGGAGTTTTGGTTCTAAGCGGAGTTTTTTGGGCGGTCGACTAATGGTAGGTCAAGTGCCTTTCCGCCCCAACAAGCGCAAAGCCGGCGCTTGTCGGGGGCCCAGGTCGCGGCCCTGGAGTTTTGGTTCTAAGCGCAGTTTTTTGGGCGGTCGACTAATGGTAGGTCAAGTGCCTTTGGAGCACTTTGTCTAGGTTCGAATCCTAGCCGCCCAGCCAGATTCAGTGGATGTCCAACATAAGCGGGTCCCGGAGCAACGGCTTCAACCTGAGCGTGGCTCTGCCAAGGACCCAAAACCGCAATCCGTTGTAAGCCAACCAGCTTTTGACGGAGTGATTGAAAAATGGCAACGATAGCGACGGCGACTGACAAGTCGGAGAAGAAGCAGCCACAGACTCAGCCGAAGAGCGAGCAAAAGCCCCAGCGCGCCCATAAGGATGACAAGTTCAAGATTTTCTGCGGCACGGCGAACGAGGCGTTGACCGATGAGATTTGCGCCTTCCTGGGAATTGAGCGCGGCAAGGCCAACGTGACCCGGTTTTCCGATGGCGAGGTTTATGTCCAGATCCTGGAGAACGTGCGCGGCGCCGATGTTTTTGTCGTGCAGCCCACGTGCTTCCCGGTGGATGAGCACCTGATGGAACTGCTGCTGCTGGTGGACGCCTTGAAGCGCGCATCGGCGCGGCGCATCACCACGGTGATTCCGTACTACGGCTATGCCCGGCAGGACCGCAAGGACAAGCCGCGCGTGCCCGTGTCATCGAAATTGATTGCCGATCTGCTGACCACCGCCGGGGCGCATCGCGCGCTGGTGGTTGATCTGCATGCGCCGCAGATCCAGGGGTTTTTCAATATCCCGGTGGACCACCTGTTCGCTTCACCGGTGCTGGTGGACCACTTCAAGAAGATGCAGTTGCCGAACCTGACCGTGGTTTCGCCGGACGCCGGCGGCGTGGAGCGCGCGCGCTTCTTCGCCAAGAAGATTGACTCCGCGCTGGCCATTGTGGACAAACGGCGCACCGATATGAATGTGGCCGAAGTGATGCACGTGATCGGAGATGTAAAGGGACGCACATGCCTGATCATTGACGACATCATTGACACCGCCGGGACACTGGTCAAGACCGCCGACGCGCTGGTGAACGCCGGCGCCGCCAGGGTCTATGCCTGCGCCTCACATCCGGTGCTTTCCGGGCCGGCCATTGAGCGCATCTCCAAGTCGAAGCTGGAGGAGGTGGTGGTGACGAACACCATCCCTCTGACCGGGGCGGGCAAGGACGAGCCCAAGATCAAAGTTCTGTCGATTGCCGGTCTGCTGGGCCGGGCAATCCAGTCAATTCACGAAGAAACTTCCGTCAGCACGTTGTTTGCATAGCCTGACGGGAGCAGAGAAGAAGGAAAACACAAGATGATTTCACAGGAAGTGGTTGAAGCACAGGCAAGACCGGAAAGTTCGCGGGGGAAGAATGAGGCGCGGCGTCTGCGGGCCAGCGGGCGCATTCCGGCCACGGTGTACGGCGCCAGGAAGCCCTCGGTTGCGGTGAGCGTCGATCCCAAGCAGATTTCGCGCATCCTGCATTCAGAATCCGGCCACAACACCATCTTTGACCTCAAGGTGGGCGGCGAAAGCACCAAGGCCATGGTGGTGGACTGGCAGTATGAGCCGATCAAGGGCAAGCTGCTGCACATTGACCTGAAGCGGATCGCCATGGATGAAAAGATCCGCGTGAGCGTTCCCATTCACCTGGTGGGCGAGGCCCCCGGCGTCAAGACGCAGGGCGGCATCATGGACCAGGTGCTGCGTGAAGTCGAAATCGAGTGCCTGCCGGGCGACATTCCCAGCCACATTGATGCCGATGTCTCCACGCTGGAGTTCGGCCATGTGCTGCGCGTAGGCGAACTGCCCCACAGCGGCACGGTGCGGTTTATCACCGACGCACAGCAGACGGTGGCCCACGTGACCGCGGTGAAGGAGGAAGTGGTGGCTGCGCCTGAGGCTGCGGCCGAGGCTGCGGCGGCTCCTGCCGAACCGGAAGTCATCAAGAAGGGCAAGGCGGAGGCGGAAGAAGAAGCGGCTGAGCCTGCCAAGAAGTAAGCGGCGTGAAGCTGATTGTCGGGTTGGGCAATCCCGGTATCGAATATCAGTTCACGCCCCACAATGTCGGCTTTCTCGCCGTGGACCGCATCGCCGAACAATGCGGCGTGATGGTGGACAACCGGCACTGTAAGGCGCTCACCGGCCGGGCCAGGATGGGCAATGATGATGTCCTGCTGGCCAAGCCGGAAACCTACATGAACCTGAGCGGCATGTCGGTGCTGGAGCTGGTGAGGAAGTATGAGGCCGACCCGGAGAAGGACCTGGTCGTAATTTATGACGAACTGGACCTTCCCCTGGGCATGATTCGCGTGCGCGCGCGCGGATCTTCGGCCGGGCACAACGGAATGCAGTCAATCATCAACGCGCTGCAGACCGAGGAGATTGCCCGCATACGGCTGGGAGTTGCGCCGGATGATCCAAAGAAAGGCGGAGCCAGGTACATTCTTTCGCCTTTCCGGAAGTCCCAGCTTGCCGCCGTGGATGAGGCGCTGGAAACTGCCGCTGAGGCCGTGAAGGTGATCCTCAGCGAGGGAATTGCAACCGCCATGAACCGGTTTAATCGCAAGAACAGGCCGGAAGACGCGGCGGAGGGAAGTTAAAAGAGTTTTTTGGACCATGCTGCAGGCCGATCAACGCGCTGTGCGGCGCGCTTCGAGAACAGGCGAAGCGACAGGAGAAAATGAATGCAACGAGCTTATGAAGTGATGTTTATTGTGCGGCCTGACGTGACCGAAGAGGACATGGACAAGCTGATTGCCACGCTGCAAGGCCACGCTACCAACGCCGGCGCGACCGTGGAAAAAACGGAAAAAATGGGCAAGCGCCGCCTGGCCTATGACGTAAAGAAGTTTCAGGACGGGCAATACGTGCTGTTCACGCTTCAGGCGGACGGCAAGGCCGTGCATGAGCTGGAGCGCCGCATGCGGGTTGCCGAGCCTGTGATCAAGTTCATCACCGTGCGCACCGACGAGGAACAGCAGAGGCTGGAGAAGGTGCGCAAGATCCGGGCCTCACGGACCAAGCGTCCTCCGGCGGAAGCGCCTTCCACGGCGGAGAGCGAAGGTTCGGCGGTTACGGCGTAGCAATTTGTTTCAAAGGGCTGAAGCCCGGAAGCCTGTAGAGGGCTTTAACGGCACATGCCCTGTTGCGTGTGGGTCCGCGCAGGAAGTCGCGGAATCCAGAC
Source organism: Candidatus Limnocylindrales bacterium (assembly GCA_035465515.1). Taxonomy (GTDB): domain Bacteria; phylum Acidobacteriota; class Terriglobia; order Terriglobales; family Acidobacteriaceae; genus Angelobacter. Next base: position 3,416 of record DATIWA010000283.1, read on the forward strand.
AA
>DATIWA010000284.1:0-1930 GCA_035465515.1 Candidatus Limnocylindrales bacterium
CCAGCCGTACCGCTCATAACTACCGGGTGATTGGCCGGATACGGGATGGCGTCTCTCTGCAACAGGCGCAGGTTGAGCTCAACGGGATTGCCCGGCGCATCAAGCAGCAATACGGGCAGGACGTGGACATGGTCCAAACGGATGTGGTCCCGCTCCGGGAAGCATTGACGGAAAGCACGCGGCCGGCGCTGCTGATCTTGATGGGTGTTTCCGGCCTTCTCCTGCTGGTGGCCTGCGCCAACGTCATGAACCTTATGCTGGCGCAGGCGTCGGCGCGCCAAACCGAATTGGGTGTCCGTTCCGCACTCGGCGCGTCGCGCGGCCGGCTGGTTCGCCAGTTTCTTACCGAATCGCTGGTGCTCTGCGTCGCTGGAGGGGCTGCCGGCGTCGGCCTCGCGTTTCTGGGAGTAACAGGTTTGCTGGCATTGGCGCCCACGGACATTCCTCGTCTGGATGAAGTCTCAGTCAACCTGCCGGTGCTGATGTTTGCTTTGGCACTTTCGGCGATTGTTGCGGCCGGAATTGGAATAGCAACAGCCCTTCGCGCGACTGCCGGTAATGTGCAGTCCAGGCTTGCCGAAGGCGGCAGGGCACAGGGTGCCGCCGCCGCAAGTCACCGCGCAGGGCGGCTTATCATCGCCGCTCAGATGGCGACCACCGTTGTGCTCCTTGTTGGGGCCGGGCTCCTGGCGCGAAGCTTCCTGCGCGTGCTGTCCATTGACCCCGGTTTCCGCACCGAGCAGGTGGTGACGCTCGATCTGACGCTGCCCGAAGCAGGGGCCCTGAAGGAGCGCCGCGTAGAGCTTCTTTCCCGGATTCTTGATCGCCTCCGCGCCCTGCCGGGCGTGAGCGAAGCCGGCGGCACCGATGCTCTGCCCTTGGGAGCTGTCTTTCATCCCGATGGAACGTTCGCGATTGTCAATTTCCAGCAGCTTTCGGCCAGGTCGCAGGAATTGATCAGGAGATCAATCAACTTCACCGGAGAGCCGACGCCCGACGACTACAAGGCCCTGGACGACTTCTTTGGTCCCCTCTTTCACGACAGGGAGCACACCGGGCACGCCGATTTTGTGCTGGCCAGCGAAGGCTATTTCAGCGTGCTGGGGATACCTTTGAAATCTGGCCGGCTGTTTACCCAAGCTGACACCATAAACGCTCCGCACGTAGCCGTGATCAGTGAATCCCTTGCGCGGAGAGTGTGGCCCGACCGTGATCCCATCGGAGAGACCATTGAGTTCGGCAACATGGATGGAGATCTGCGCCTGCTGACCATTGTAGGCGTGGTCGGGGACGTCCGTGAGGAGAGCCTGGAGACTCCGCCGCGGCCAACCGTCTATGTCAGCTATCGGCAGCGGCCCGGCGCGATCGGAGGCGCGGGCGGGCAATTCAGCCTCGTCATGCGCAGCGCCGCCGATCCATCTTCAACCATGACTGCCGCGCGGCGGATCGTTTCGGAAATCGACCCGGCGATTCCCGTGAAGTTCGATACGTTTACCAGGATTTTTTCTGCTTCCTTGAACGTGCGCCGCTTCAATCTCTCGCTGGTGGCGATTTTTTCGGCAACGGCGCTATTGCTGGCAATCGCAGGCATCTATGGAGTGATGGCCTATTCGGTCGCGCGGCGGACGCGTGAATTCGGCGTTCGCATAGCCCTGGGGGCGAGCGCATCCGATGTTCTGCGCATGGTCCTCCGCCAGGCCATGCTGACCACGATTACCGGGATTGTGCTTGGGATACTGGCCGCTTTTGCCTTGTCCAGGCTGATGCAGTCCATGGTGTTTGAAATCAGCACCGCCGATCCGTTTACATATGCAGGCGTTGCCGCGTTGCTCCTGGTTGTGGCCCTGGCGGCTGCCAGTGTTCCGGCGCGCCGGGCGACCCGGGTGGATCCCATGGTCGCCCTGCGGAGCGAGTAAAAGTTAGGGCCGCA
>DATIWA010000285.1:0-2604 GCA_035465515.1 Candidatus Limnocylindrales bacterium
GTCTTGTGCACATGAACGGTGATGGTGGATTGCTGCGCGCATGCCTGCGCTACAGGAAAGCAGAACATCAAAACCCACAACAGGTTACATTTCTTGACCACAGATGTCCTCCCGCTCATACACGCCGCCTTGCAACATTTCTCTGGCCCGTTCATACCCTGCGCCCCGGGTGTCGCGATGCAATATAAGAGCCCAGGTTCCTGGGTTAGATGCAGCGCAGGCGCCCTTCGGCTCTTGCCGCACGAATATGGCGAGCATGCTGCTTCACGCAACATGAAGCGATTGGACGCCAGCTCTTGCGTTTTCAGCCCGCTCCTGGTTTAACGGTGAATCCGCAAACCGACGGCAGGTCCGGGGACAGGCATGCTCTTGCCGAGGGGATTGTAGCAAAGCGACAACCACCGCTCCGGGAGACGGCCCGGATGTAAAATGGAAGGTTCACTGGCTGACTTCATCAATCGCTTCCGAGGACAAACATTCTTATGGCTACGACACTCGAGCTTTCGCAACAGCGGCTGCGTCTTCCCCATACCCCTTTTCACAACGAGCCCCTCACTGATTTCACCAACCCGGACAATGCCCGGAAAATGCGCGAAGCGCTGGCCAAGGTAAAGGCCGAACTGGGGCGCGAATATGACATGGTCATCGGCGACCGGCTGATCAAGACCCATGAGAAGATCACCTCCATCAATCCGGCCAAACCATCACAGGTCGTCGGGATTTTCCAGAGCGCCGGCAAAGAGCACGTGGAACCCGCGATCGCCGCCGCCGCCGCCGCCTTTGAGTCCTGGAAGCGGACCACGGCAGAAGAGCGCGCATCCCTGGTGCACCGTGTTGCCGGCATCCTGCGGGAGCGCAAAATGGAGTTTGCCGCATGGATGGTTTATGAGGTTGGCAAGAATTGGGCGGAAGCGGATGCCGATATCGCGGAAACCATTGACTTTGCCGAATTCTACGCGCGCGAAGCCCTGCGCCTCTCAAAATCTGAGACGCCGGTGCATCTGCCTGGCGAGCATGACACGCTTATGTACATTCCGCTGGGCGTGGCCGCGGTGATTCCTCCTTGGAATTTCCCGTGCGCGATCATGGCGGGCATGACCATGGCGGCGATTGTTACCGGAAACACTGTCGTACTGAAGCCCTCGCATGACTCGCCGGCCATTGCCGCCAAGTTTTTTGAGGTGCTTCAGGAGGCCGGCCTGCCTGATGGTGTGGTGAATTTCTGTCCCGGTTCGGGGTCCAGCTTCGGCGCCGGCCTGGTGGAGCATCCACAATTGCGCTTCATCGCCTTCACCGGATCCAAAGAGGTCGGGCTCGATATCAATCAGCGCGCGGCGCAGCCCCGTCCTGGACAGAGGTGGATCAAACGCACCATCCTGGAGATGGGCGGGAAGGACTCCATTATCGTTGACGCCGACGCCAATCTTGATGCCGCCGTGGAAGGCGTGGCCGTATCGGCCTTCGGCTTTCAGGGACAGAAATGCTCCGCCTGCTCACGCGCCATTGTCGACGAAAAAATCTACGATATATTCCTGGAGCGGCTGAAGGAGCGGGTCAACCGAATCACGGCCGGCGATCCGGTGGAGAACAAACCGCTTGGTCCGGTGGTGAGCGATAAGGCGTACAAGAGCATCCTTGAATATATTGAGATCGGCAAGAAGGAAGGCCGCCTGGTCCATGGCGGAGGCCCGGCAAAGGATGCCGGCGAGGGTTATTTCATTCAGCCGACGGTAATCGCCGATATTGCTCCTACCGCCCGGATCGCCCAGGAAGAAATCTTTGGGCCGGTGCTGGCTGTGATCAAGGCGCGCAACTATGACCACGCGCTGGAGATCGCCAACAACACGGAATTCGGCCTGACCGGCGCTGTCTATTCAACGTCGCGGGAAAAGCTGGAACGCGCGCGACATGAATTCCATGTCGGCAATCTGTACTTCAACCGCAAATGCACGGGCGCCATGGTGGGAGCGCATCCCTTCGGCGGATTCAATATGTCCGGCACCGATTCCAAGGCAGGCGGTCCCGACTACCTGCTCTTGTTTACTCAGGCCAAATCGGTTGCGGAAAAGATTGGCGACGCAGGCCCCATTGACGAAAAGGCCTCTTGGGGCGAAGCCTCGCGTTAGTCCAAAACCGCTTCTTTTCACCAAGCCGGAGCTGCTTCGCGCTGCTCCGGTTTTTTTCTTGCGCACGCCGTCTTTCGGAACTGCCCGCGCGTTAAGAACCATCAAGCGTTAAGAATGCTCAAGCTCCGCAACACCACCGCGCGCCGGGTGTTTTCACGAATAAGTTCTTTTGGAAAACGGAGTGGTATTCCATGCGGAAGTCATTTTTCTTACCCGTGCTGGCGGCTGTGTGCCTCTCTGCAGCTTCAGCGTTTGCCCAGGAGTTGCGCTCGGAAGTAAACGTCCAGGGGATGGCGACTTTTACCAGAAGCACCAATGATTTTCTTTCTCCTTACAGCGCCACCAGGAGCGGTGGCTTTCTTGCCGGCTATCGCTACCATCTGACCCCGTGGTTTGCGGTCCAGGGGTACTACGGCTACACACGTAACACGCAAAATTTCTTTGATCCATTTACTCTTGGCGCCGGCGTGCAGACCAA
>DATIWA010000286.1:0-4409 GCA_035465515.1 Candidatus Limnocylindrales bacterium
TCTTTGTGAACATCGGAACCATCACCGCGGCAGATAACGAAGCTGAGCTGGCCGGGGTGCTGTCCCATGAGATGTCCCACGTGTACATGCAGCATTCGGCCAAGCAGGCGCCGAAGGCCACGGTAGCGCAGATCATAGCCGGGCTGGCCGGAGCGGTGCTGGGCGGCAGCACGGCCGGAAACCTGGCGCGGCTGGGGATCCAGTTCGGCGCGGGGACCATGCTGATGAAGTATTCCCGCAAGGACGAAGCGCAAGCCGACCAGGTGGGCGCGATCATCATGTACAAAGCGGGGTACAACCCCAAAGCCATGGCCGACTTTTTCACCAAGCTGCAGCAGAAGTATGGCAGCGGCGGGCCGCAGTTTCTGAGTGATCACCCCAATCCCGGCAACCGTGAAGCGGCGATCGACAACGAAATCAAACCGTGGCCGGCAAAGAACTACACGTCGAACACCGGAGAGTTTGCGAGCGCGAAAAAGACGGCCACGGGCATCAAAGCCTACAGCGCACAGGAGATCGATGCCGGCGCGAAACAAGGGGTGTGGGCGCAGCAGAACAAGAAGACCGGCTCCATACCGGCGAACCTGCCTGCTTCCGCGCCCGGCCAGGCAGGCAATACGCAGCAGCCCGGCGGGCAGGCCACCAACGTCTCTCTGAAGCAAGTGCAGCCGAGCGGCAACTTTACCCAGCTTCAGCAGAGCAATTTCAGCATTTCCTATCCCGACAACTGGAAAACCGGCGGCGACCAGAATTCCACCATCATCGCTCCGCAGGAGGGCATTTCGCAGAGCGGCATCTCCTACGGAACGATGATCAGCAGCCAGAGCGGAAGCTCCGGATCGCTTGACCAGGCGACCCAGCAGCTCATCCAGAGCCTGCAGCAGGACAATCCGGGAATGAAAACCGCGGGCCACGCGAGCAAGATTGATGTCAATGGCGTGGAAGGCCGCTCCATTTACCTGAATGGCAATTCGCCTATCCAGCAGAACGGTCAGGCGGTCCCGGAGCGGGACTGGCTGGTGACGGTGCCCAATCCGCGTGGCGGATTGACCTACCTGGTCTTCGTCTCCCCGGAACGCGACTTCAACCAGTTGCACCCGACGTTCGAGAAAATGCTGAACAGCTTCCAGATGCGTTAATCGGGCGCCGTTTCACTACTTTTTGCTTTCCGCTGAGCCCTCTTCCATCAGCTTCTTGGTCATCAGTACGAGCCCGATGATCTGCGTCCACTCAGAGACGATGTTGCCCACCACCTGCCCCCATTTGCCCTGAGGGTTGGAATGAGCAAACAGGAGCACCCAGCCCGCGCCGGTGGCCAAAAGAAAAATGGTAAGCGAATGCCGCCGCAGCAGCTCAAGAGCGCGGCTCGGGGACCCGGGCCCGGGCTCCGGCTTGCTCTTGGCCGATCCTTGTTCGTAAAGGTGCTTGGTCGCAAGCACGGTCACCAGGACGCCTGACCAGTCGGCGACAGCGTTGCCGAAAAAAGATCCCCAGTGCCCCTGCTCGTTGCTGAACCGGTAAAGCGTGATCCAAACCGCGAGTATCGCTGCTGCGACCAGGGACAGGCCGTGGCGTCTGAAAAACAGGCGGGGCCGCCGGCCACGCGATGAGCGAGTCATGAGTTCCACTCCTTCCCAACTGCATGAAGGAATTAAGATGCATGGTCGCGCGTCTTTACAAGCAGATTTCTCAGCTATTTCCCGCCCGTGAACAGCTACTGCATCCTGACGTGGATTTCCAGGTCGTGTGCAAGCAAAAATTTTGCCTTGTCGAAGGGCGGGGCCTTGAGGGTGGCGTGCGGGTTGTTGGACATTCCCCATTGCTCTTTCGGGATGCCGAAGAAGTTCTTGTCCACTTTGTGGTTCTTATTCACGTCATGGGCGATGGCGACGGCATATTCACCCGGCTGCAGGTTCGGGACCGTCACCGTGACGGCGCCCGGGTGGGCGGGCACAACAATGTCTTTCAGCGCGGCGAAGCGATCCTCCGGCCACCCCTTTGTGGAGTTGAAGACCAGCACGCCGATGTTGCCGCCGTCTTTGTTCACGCCTTCCACCTGGATTGTCAGCGTGAATGCTTTTGAGGCGGAAGACGCCGCCCGCCGAGCCGAAACGGGAGCGGCAGCCAGACAGAACAAAATTACCGTTAGAAGCAGGCGCACGGCCATCTCCACTGCTGTATGGATGAGTGTCATCTCGCCAGTTTTGCCTCATGGCGGCTGCCGGAATCAGCAGATGGGAACCAACAAGCCAGACATGCCGGAATGATCCCGGGGGTTCAAGCCGCGCCTTTTGCCAGCAAGGCCGGAAGCATGTCTCGATACGCTTCTTCCGCGTGCAGGGCCTCAAGTTCGCAAAGCAACTCTTCATCAATGCCCAGGTCCGCTTCACGAATGGCGCCGATGGGATCGCAGCGATACCAGATGGCGTTCACGGTACAGCGGCCGATCCATTCGCGCAAGGCGGTCTCGTATTTCAGGAGCTCCCCCAAAACGCGGGAAGCCCTTTCCGCATGGGTGCTGGGCATAACGCAGAAGACTACATGAATGAGACTCCCCCGGTAAACATGCGGAACAACTTTTTTGGCGCTCGGTACTAAGGCGGGTCCGCGAAATCGCCGGATGGTGCTAAGCTATTGCACCAGAATCCAATGTCGCAACCTTTGGGCAAGGCAGCTATTATCGGCGCCGGATCGTCCGGCATTGTGGCCTGCAAAGTGCTGAAGCAGCATGGCGTCCCTTTTGACTGCTTTGAAGCCGGCGATCGTGTGGGCGGCAACTGGGTGTATGAGAACGCCAACGGCATGTCCAGCGCGTACCGGTCTCTGCATATCAATACGTCGCGGCCGAAAATGCAGTATTCGGATTTTCCCATGCCCGCGGAGTATCCGGAATTTCCCCATCACGCCCAGATTGCGGCCTACTTTGATCACTACGCCGAACATTTTGGACTCAAGCCGCATATCCGCTTTCGCACCCGGGTCCTGCAATGCGAACCGGTGAACGGCGGAGGGTGGGAGATAACTTCCGATGACGGCCAGACCGGCCGTTACAGCGCCCTGCTGGTGGCCAACGGCCATCATTGGTCAAGGCGCTGGCCGGAGCCTGCGTTTCCCGGGGAATTCCGAGGCCAGGTGATGCACTCGCACGATTACAAAACGCCCGAAGGCTTTGACGACAAAAACGTTGTTGTGGTCGGCTTTGGAAACTCGGCCATTGACATTGCGGTGGAGCTTTCGCGCGTCGCCCGCAGGACCATGCTCTCCGTCCGGCGGGGATTTCATGTGATTCCCAAGTACATCCTGGGACGGCCGCTGGACCAGTCCGTGATTCCCACCTGGTTCCCGCTGCGTCTGCAGGTTGCCATCCTGAAGATGGCTCTGCGCCTGCAACAGGGCGACGTAACGCAATATGGCCTCCCCAAGCCGAACCACGAACTGCTGCATGCGCATCCCACGGTGAGCTCTGATTTGCTCAGCCGGCTTGCGCATGGCGACATCGCCGTGAGGCCCGACATCAAGCTGCTCGATGGCGGCCATGTGGAATTCGCGGACGGTTCACGCGAGGCTGCTGACGTGCTCATCTACTGCACGGGCTACCGGGTGGACTTTCCCTTCTTTCGCCCGGACCTGATCTCCGCTCCCAACAACGACCTGCCCTTGTTCTGCCGCGTATTTCATCCGCAATACCGTGACCTGTTCTTCATTGGGCTGTTGCAGCCGCTGGGCGCCATCATGCCCCTGGCGGAGCTGCAGAGCGAATGGATCGCGGATTACCTGACCGGCGAATACGCACTGCCGGCCCTGGGAGACATGCAGAACGCGATTCGCCGCGAGAGGGAAACCATGCTCCGGCGTTACGGAAACACGCCGCGCCACACCATGCAGGTGGACTTTGCCCCTTATGTGCGCATGGTGAACCGGGAAAGAAAGCTGGGCGCCGGAAGAGCCAGGAAGAGCCCAGAGTCGCCGCGGAAAGTCCTTTCGGCGCAGGCGGCGGGATAAGGCGGGATTTTGCGGTAATTCGCGGGCTAAGATAAGCCTTCGGATCGGTTGCAAGAAAAGCATGAGCTGTGCGAGTCCAAAGCGAACCGACGCATTTGCACCGGTACTCTCCGGTAGTCGGTCCGCCAAAACGGACGAAACCAACGACAACCATAAAAAAGTCAAGCAGCGAGAAGGCCGCCGCTTCTAACGAGCGTGAAGAATTTCAGGAGTGGAATCCAGTGGAGCTTTGACGGAGTCGTTATAAAGCTCCAGTGTCTTCTGCACAACCGCTTCCTGAGAAAATTCTCTTGAGGCGATCTCCCGCCCTGAGAGCCCCATTCGCGTTCGCAAATCGCCATTTTCCAGCAGGTAACGAATTGCTTTCGCCAGTTCGGTCACGTTCCTTACCGGCACAAGGAGGCCGT
>DATIWA010000287.1:0-3228 GCA_035465515.1 Candidatus Limnocylindrales bacterium
TCCTGGGCCGGCAACATGGTTGATCGCCTGCCCGGGCTCATCGACCAGGACGAGGGCCTGGACGTGATTGGCGGGTGCGCCGGCTGCATTGGCGCTCTGCTCGCCCTCCTCCAGGTATCGCCCTCAGACAAAGCTCTGGCCCTGGCTGCTCAATGCGGGGACCGGCTCCTGGCCAAAGCTGAGCGGGTGGAGGGCGGAGTCGGGTGGTTTCTCAAGAACATTGAGACGGTCAGGCCAATCACCGGATTTGCGCACGGAGCCGCGGGGATAGCCTGGGCCTTGCTGGAGCTGGCTGGACGCACGGGGAACAAGAAGTACAGTGACACGGCGTTGCAAGCCATCACATACGAGCACGGCCAGTACTCTTCTGCCGTGGGGAACTGGGCTGAGAACGCGCCTGGATCGGAACAATTGACGACCGGTCCCTCGATGGCCTGGTGCTATGGCGGCCCGGGCATAGGCCTGGCCAGAGTGGCGGCGATGAAATACATGGACCACCCCATAGTTCGCGAAGATCTTCAGCGTGCCATTCAGGCCACGCTGGGTTACGGCCCGGGCGCCAACCACTCGCTGTGCCATGGCGATCTGGGCAACCTGGATTTCCTCCTTCAGGCCTGCCAGGCCTCCGGCAGTCGCGAGCTGGCTGGAAAAGTGGATGAACTGGCCAACCAGCTCCTTGCCAGCATGAAGAAATACGGCTGGCTCTGTGGCGTCCCGCTGCGGGTTGAATCCCCGGCGCTGATGAACGGACTGGCAGGAATCTGCTACGGTCTTCTGAGGATCGCAGCGCCTGACCGCGTCCCTTCCGTCCTCACACTCTCTCCCGCCCCGGCGCCGGAGCGAAGTCGAATTCGGCGGGGTGGCGGAGCGGAGAACCGGCTCAAAAGCTTTAGAGCCGGATCATAATGTGCACGGCCTCAAGGCCACCGGGTTCTTGCGCTTAGCTTTTGGGTTCAGTTCCCGCTCAGGACCTATGCCGCCGTACTAGGAAACGCTGGCTGTTCCTTTTTGATTGTGCGCCTTGTTCTCCTGGCAGCCGCCCTTCTTCGCTTCTTCCGGGGAGCAGGTATGCCGGAGAGTCTTTTTACCATGGACGTTGCGGGCCACTGTTTTCCTGTGCGGGGTGGTCCCGGCGACGGCCTTGTGCCCCTGCCCCGTCCTGGCAACGGCCTTGTGGCCCGTTCGCGTTCTAGCCACTGTTTTATGCCCGTGGCTGGTTGCACCGGCAGTCTTCTTCATGGAGTTCCCGGCAACGGCTTTGTTTGCCTGGCTCATCGGCGCAGCAGACTTTTCCGGCGCTGCAGTCTTGTTCATTGACTTCGCGGCGACGGTCTTGCTGCTCGCGTTTGTCTCAGGCGCGGCGGCGGAATTGCTGTCATGCTTCTTGTGGTGGAAGTGGGGCATTGACCACCAGTGTTTGCGATGGCCGTCATTGTTCTTGGCTTTGGCTTCATCCTTCTTTTTGGCTTTATCGCTCTTCCCGGCGACGTTCTGGGTTTGATCGTCGGCTCCGGGCGTTCCGTCCTGCTGTTTGGCGACGGCTGTTGCACCTACTGCAAGCACAAGGCCCAAAAGGAACAGAAGTCGTACTCTACGCATATACGTGCTCCAAAGTGGATTTTTTCCAAAGTGGCAAGTTGTGGTTGGAACGATTATGCGCCCGGTGCCGCTGAATCCCGCCGTCTCTGAGGTACACGGACAAATGTCCGGCCAGGCCGCAAGGATCGTTCATTGGTACATGGCCAACCACTCCACCTCTGCGCCTTCGGCGCGCATGGGTTGGCTGTTTGCCGATTGCTGCGATTCTCTTTGGCTGACTGCATGCGTCTTCGCTGCCAAAACAAAAAGAGGAGCAGCCTCGGGCAAGCTGCTCCTCCTTTCGCCTTACGTCTTTCGTCTTACGGCGTCACGCGCAGCAGTCCCCACATTCCGTTATCGAACTGCGAGGGCTGGTGTGTCCGGTACAGGTAGTCGCCTGGCACCTTGAAATTGCCGCCGGCGCCGTTCGCCGGGATAATGTCAAAGTGGCTGGAAGGACCAACGCCCATCTGTGAACCCTGCCACTCGGAGAATGGGTTGTTCACAAAGAGGTTGGTGGACAACGGCTGGTCCGCAATCACGGTCGAACCGACCACCGGCGTGCCAAGGATGGTCATGCCGCTGACGGTGCCGCCTTGAGGAATTGCTGTCGTCGTGTAAGGCTCTTCCTCCCACACGTGACCGTGCAGTTGGAAGATGTTGTTGCGCTGTTTACCCACCGGGTGCAGCAGCCGCAGACGAATCGGCGTGCCTGCCTTGGCGGTGAAGATCGGGGTTTGCGGATCGCCGCCCACCTGGGCATTGCTCAACACGTTGGTGAAGTCAATGTCCTTGGTAAACAGGCTGGAGGTAATGGGCTCACCGAAATCGTTCATGCCCGTAAGCGGCGTCTCCGGAGGATAGCCCATACGGAACCAGTGCGGTTCGGTGCGGTAGTTATAGCCCACGTGACCCGTATCTTCCGGATCGTCCTCGGCTGCAAGCGAAGCAACAGGATCGCCGCTGGCATAGCGCAGGTTGACGTCGTTCTGCGTGATCAGAACAAAGTCGCGGAATGAAGTTCCGTCGGCTTTCGTCACCGTTGCTTGCGCGCGGGTTGTGGTGTCTTCCACCCAGGTCGAACCTTGCGGTTCAATCACCATGGCCCCGACCGCTCCCTTGCTGCCCTGCTTGAAGATGTCAGCCGGCATCAGGTTCACCGCGCCGAACTCAACCGGCGTGGCGACCAGGTTCAGGCTGGCATCCAGGCTGAGGTGCCCGGCGTACCAGGTATAGGTGATTGGCTTGTCCGTGGGCTGGATGACCTGCGTGTTGTTCTGGCCGATCTGGAAGCCATCACTGTCTTCCAGGTTCATGGCCAGCAGTTCCGGATGCAGGCCCGCGAAGTACGAAGGATGGACCTGGTTGGCGTTGAAGTCATTCACGATCATCGGGAACGTGCTGTAGCCCGGCAGATCGGGAGGCGTGGTGGTGCCCAGCTTGTTGGCCAGCGTGAGCTGGATGCAGTCGCCGGCGGCGGCGCGCAGTACCAGCGGCTCGATGGGTACACCGGGCAACAGATGTCCGGTGGCATCAAGGTCGCTGCTGCGGACGTACAGCATGGCCGTGGGATCGTTCAGCGGCCCGGATTCCGGACCGGTCTGGGTCGTGCCGACCGAAGTCGTGCGCGAGTTGTAGGTCAGCGTTCCG
>DATIWA010000288.1:0-2942 GCA_035465515.1 Candidatus Limnocylindrales bacterium
AATGGCCTGCTCTGGTATTACACGCTGGCCAACGGGACGGCCGTCGCGCTCAGCCCGGCCAGGGACGAAGCCAGCGACCCAAAGTTCTCGCCCGACGGCAAGCTGCTCTCCTATGTTCGCAAGCACAATCTCTACATCGCGCCCATCGAAGGCAGGAAGGACCGGCAGATTACCACAGGAGACAATGAGGACCTGCTGAACGGCGAAGTCGACTGGGTCTACAGGGAAGAACTGGACGTGCGCAGCAATTATTTCTGGTCGCCTCAGGGAAAGAAGATCGTGTTCCTTCAGATGGATGAGAGCAAGGTCCCCAGCTATCCCATCACCGACTTCATCCCTCACCACCCCACTGTGTATAAGGAGAAATATCCCAAGGTCGGCGACCCCAATCCTGAAGTCCGGCTGGGCGTGGTCAACGCCTCGGGCGGGGGCCTGCGCTGGTTTCATCTTTCCAATGACAAGGACGTGTACATTCCCCGCTTCGGGTGGGTGCGCGAAGGGCTGATCTGGGCCATGCTGATGAACCGGGCGCAGAACGAGCTGATGCTCTTCTTCATTGACGCGCACAGCGGCAAGGTCGCGCGCGTGCTGGACGAAAAGAGCGACACCTGGATTGAGATTGACGATAACTTCAAGATCCTGAAATCCGGCGACAGGTTCATCTGGCCGAGCTGGCGCGATGGCCATACGCACCTTTATCTCTATAGCTTTGACAAAAATGCTCCGCTGGCGGGCGAGGCAAAGCTGGTCAACCAGATCACCAAGGGCGACTTTGAAGTCTTTGACCTGGACGGCGTGGATGAAAACACGGGCACGGTCTATGCAACCACAAATGCCGGCGACGACCGGCAGCGCCATCTCTGCAGCGTGAAACTGGATGGAAGCGATTTCCGGGTCTTGACGAAGGCCGAGCCCGGCACGCATCAGGCGAGCCTGTCCCCGGATGCCGGGCACTACATTGACAGGTTTTCGGCGTTGATGACTCCGCCGCAAATGGCTTTCTGCGGCATAGCCGATGGGTGCAGCGTCATCTGGAAATCAAAGAGCCTGGATGCATACAAATTGATTGCGCCGCAATTTGTGGATTTCAAGGCGGAAGACGGCACCGTGCTGCATGGCCTGCTCTATCTGCCGCCGGACACCGCGGGGAAAAAAGTCCCGCTGCTCAACAATCCTTACGGGGGACCGCATGGCCAGTCGGTGCGGGACGCATGGGGCGGCACCGGTTTCCTTTTCAACCAGATCCTGATGCGCGACGGCATCGCCGTGCTGGTGGTTGATAACCGCGGCATGGGCGCGCGGGGCAAGAAGTTCGCCGCCGCACTGAGGCACAACTTCGGCGAGGTGGAGCTCAAAGACCAGCTTGCCGCCATAGACCAGGCGTTGCAGCGTTTCCCGCAACTCGACGGGGCGCGCATGGGATGGTGGGGATGGAGTTATGGCGGCTTCATGACGCTGAACGCCATGACCCACTCGGACCGCTTCAAGGCCGGAGTCGCGGTTGCTCCAGTGACCGACTGGCGCGATTACGACTCCATTTACACCGAGCGTTATGAAGGCCTGCTGCCGGAGGACGAAGCAGCCTACAAGAAGAGTTCGCCGGTGAACTTTGCCGGCCAGCTCCACGGGCATCTGCTGGAAGTCCACGGCACCAGTGACGACAACGTCCACATGCAGAACACAATGCAGATGATCAACGCCTTCATCAACGCGGACAAGCAATTTGAGCTTCAGCTTTATCCGCGCAAGACCCACGGCATTGGAGGCCCGGCGGCGCGCACGCACCTCTTCACCCGCATCCGCGAGCATTTCCGCCGTGCGCTTTTGGGCCAGGGCACGGAACCGTGATGAACCGGAAAATATCCCTGGGAGATTTTGAGCTCACCGCCGTCAGCGACGGGACCTACGTTGCCGACGGCGGGGCTTTTTTCGGCGTGGTGCCGAAGGTGCTTTGGCAGCGCAAGGTGCAGGCCGACGAGATGAACCGCATCGCCGTGAGCTGCAATTCGGTGCTGGTGCGCACCGGCAGTCAGACCGTGCTGATCGAGACCGGGATCGGCAACAAGCTGGCGGAGAAGACAAAGAGCTTTTTTCTTCCCCAGGAGAAGCTGCTGGAGAGCCTGCACAGCGCCGGCGTGGCGCCCGAAGATATTGACGTGGTCATCAACTCGCACCTGCACTTTGACCACTGCGGCTGGAACACGGTGTACCGGAACGGCGCCGCCGTGGCCACGTTTCCCCGGGCAAAGTATTACGCCCCCAAAGGGGAATGGGAGCACGGAGCGCTTCAGTTGGAGCGCGACCGCGTCAGTTACATCAGTGACAATTACGATCCGCTCATTCGCTCCGGACAGATGGTCTTGCTGGAGGGCAACCAGGAGATCCTGCCCGGCATTTCCGTGGCGGTTTTTCCGGGACATACCAGGAACATGTGGGCCGTATTCATCCGCAGCGGCGGGAAAACCGCATGTTACATATCTGACCTGCTACCCACCAGCTGGCACCTGGAGCCGACATGGGTGATGGCGTATGATCTCTATCCACTGGAGACCATTGAGAACCGGAAAAAGTATTACGCACAGGCCATTCCTGAACAGTGGCTGACGCTGTTCACGCACGATCCCAAAGTCCCGTGGGCCCACATTCGAGAGGAAGGCGGCAAGTTCTTGATTGATATTCGTTAGGTTGCGGACAATGATCGTGATTTCCTAGCGTGGCCTGCTGGGCAGGCCGTGAACGCCGAAACGGCTCACTTTTTCACTGGCCGGGTGGAGGCATGCCTGGCCTGTCTGGATGTTAAACCAGGACCCCGCGCCAGCTGGTGACCGAAAAGAGTGCTTGTGCTTCGGCGTCGCTCGGGGCGTGTAATATAGCGTGACCATGCGCGGGACCGTTCTCGCCCTTTTCATTTTGAGCTGTTGCGGCCCGGGCGCCGCACAGAA
>DATIWA010000289.1:0-6750 GCA_035465515.1 Candidatus Limnocylindrales bacterium
GGAAATAAAAGACTGCGCCTTCGCGCTTCACGGCGTTGCTGCGGGGGAAGATCGCCGAGATGTGGGTCTTGTACGGCGTCTTGTCCTTAGAGAAGCGGGTATCGCGATAGATGCGATATACCGCCTTCTGCGGCGGTGTGACGTAGGCGGGAGCAAAGCGGGCAAGCTCTTCGTTCAAGGCATTCACCAGCTCAAGCATGGGCAGCTTGATGAGTGACTCGTATTTCTCCTTGCGCGGCTGGAACCACTCGCGCCGGTTGTTGCGTTTGAGCGCGCGCAGGAAAGACAATGCGTCGGGGGAAAAACCGGGAAATTGTGAGCTCATTTCAAATTCGAAGAAACATGCAAGACCTTTGCAACACGGAGGAAAGAAGTGCACGGAGGCTCGATTCGACCGCTTGCCGGCCTCAGCTCCCGTTCCTCAGTGTTTCAAGGTTTGATCTGCGCAAATCTGCGGCTAATTTAAACTGACTGCTTTATCTGCAATCAGCCTCTTCACCCGCTCCACGAACTGGGCTGCCGGCACCGTGCCTTCCGGCTGCTGCTGGCCGCGAACACGCACATTCACCGTGCCGGCCTCGGCTTCTTTTTCGCCGACCACCAACAGGAACGGGACTTTCTGCAGCGTGTGTTCGCGGACTTTGGCGTTCATCTTTTCATTGCGGTCGTCCAGGTGGACGCGCACGCCTGCGTCTTTGAGCTGCTGCGTGACCTTCTGCGCGTAGTCCACGTGCTTTTCACTGATGGGAATCACCGCCACCTGCACAGGCGAGAGCCACAGCGGGAAAGCTCCGGCGTAGTGTTCGATCAGCACACCGAAGAAGCGCTCCACCGAGCCGAACAGCGCGCGATGCACCATGAGCGGCTGCTTGCGCGAACCGTCTTCGGCCACGTACTCCAGGCCGAAGCGCTGCGGCAGGTTGAAATCAAACTGCACCGTGGAAAGCTGCCAGAGCCGCCCGATGGCGTCCACCAGCTTCACGTCAATCTTGGGGCCGTAGAACGCCGCTTCACCGGGAATGGTCTTGTAGGGAATGTTGAGCTTCTTCAGGACCTTTTCCAGCGAGCCGTTGGCCAGGTTCCACATCTCATCGCCGCCGATGAAGCTCTTCTTGTCGTTGGGGTCCCAGGTGCTGAGCTCGACCTGATATTCGCTGAAGCCGAAGGTCTTGAGCACGGCCAGCGCGAAGTCAATGCAGCCTTCAATCTCGCTTTCGATCTGCTCCGGCGTGCAGAAGATGTGGGCGTCATCCTGGGTAAAGCCGCGCACGCGCAGCAGGCCATGCATCACGCCGGAGCGCTCATAGCGATAGACCGTGCCCAGTTCGCCATACCGCTGTGGCAGGTCGCGGTATGACTTGAGCGAGTCCTTGTAGATCAGGATGTGGCCGGGGCAGTTCATGGGCTTGACGCGATAATCGGCGTCATCCAGTTCCATGGGCGTGAACATGTTCTGCGCGTAATAGCCTTCGTGCCCGCTGGTCTTCCACAGATTTACGCGGAAGATGTGCGGCGTATAAACCAGCGAGTACCCGCGCTTGAGGTACTCTTCCCGCATCCAGTCTTCCATCTCCTTGCGGATGATGCCGCCCTTGGGATGCCAGAAGATCAGTCCCGGGCCGGCCAGTTCCTGGATGCTGAACAGGTCAAGCTGCTGGCCCAGTACGCGGTGGTCGCGCTTTTTGGCCTCTTCCAGCGCATGCAGGTGCTGGTCAAGGTCTTTCTTGTTGAAGAACGAGGTCCCGTAGATGCGCTGAAGCTGCGGGTTCTTCTCATCGCCCAGCCAGTAGGCGCCGGCGATGTTCAGCAGCTTGAAAGCCTTGATCCGCCCGGTGGAAGGCACGTGCGGCCCGCGGCAGAAGTCCACAAACTTGCCGTTGCGATAGGTGGAGATCGGCTCGCCGGGCCTGGTGAACTGTTCAATGAAGTGGACCTTCATGAAGTCGCCTTCAGAGCGAAAACGGCCCAGCCCTTCATCGCGGGGAATGTATTCGCGCTGGAACTTTTCGTCGCGCTGCGTCACCTCCTGCATGCGCTTTTCAATACGCTCCAGGTCTTCGGGCGTGAACGGCGTCGGCCGGTAAAAATCGTAAAAGAACCCGCTCTCGGTCGGCGGCCCGTGGCCCAGTTTGGTCTCCGGGAACAGTTCCAGCACGGCAGTCGCCAGGACGTGCGCCGAGGAGTGGCGATAGACCTCCAGCGCTTCCGGGTCCTTCTCGGTCAGGAGCCGCAGTTCCACGTCCTGTTCCAGGGGCCTGGTCAGGTCGGCGAACTGCCAGCCATCTTTGGAAGGCTGGGCGTGCATGCTGGCCGGAGCTTTGTCCACTTCCGCTGATGATGGGCCGGATTCAAGCCCTTCCCCGGCAGACTGCTGCTTGACCCTGGCCACCAAAGCGGCCTCGGCCAGCCTTGGACTGATGGACCTGGCGATTTCCAGGGGCGTGGTGCCTTTGGGGACTTCACGTTTGCTCCCATCGGGAAGCGTGACTTGTATCGTGCTGGTCTGGACCGTTTGTGACATAGATTTTGTGCGGGCACAGCCGCAGGGGGGCGGATGTGCGGGTAATGCTTGAGTCTAACACCAGGCTGGACCTGCTCCCAACGCCCGCGAGTGCCCGCAGACGGCGAAACTGAGGCAAATCGCAGGAAATTAAGTTCCGAAAAAGCTTGTATTCGGGCTACAATCTATCCCGCACAGCCCCAAGGAGCCCTGGGATACGTGAGAGTGATCAGGTGGATAGCACTGCTTGCCGGTGTTGTCCTGTTTGGCGTGAGTTTTATGCTGCCGGCGGTCAAGGAAGCATCTGCCGGCCCGCATGCAACCGGAATGCCCGGTTACAAATGCGCCACACTGACGCTCATTGTGCCCTGGGGGAGTGACGGTTTTCGGCTTCTCCGCCAGTCGCCGCTACAGTATTTTGCCATTCTGTTCAGCGGCTGGATCAATCCCGCGTTCGTGATCGCGCTGCTGCTGGTCCTGTTTAAACCGCGGTGGCGTCCGGCGCTGGTTTTCAGGTGGGTCGTCACCTTCATGTTTGTCTCCTGCTGGATCGTCTTTTATGAGGTCCATCTCCACCCTCTCACGGGGTATTTTGTCTGGATGTTCGGTATCCTTTTGACCTTGTTTTCGAATAAACTGGGCGAGGTTAACCGGGCACAAGAACAGGCGCCCTTCAGCGAAAAGGGCCTAAAATAGATAGGCTTAGCGCCATCAGATCGGGAGATAATAAAGGGCATGGATGTACAGGTAAAAACAGTGCTGCCAACTCGAGCGGAAATGCGGATCCTGCAAGCGCTTTGGCACTTAGGCCAGGGTACGGTGGAGGACGTAATCAGCCACCCGTCTTTGTCACCCCGGCCCAACTACAAGACGACGCAGACCATTCTTCGCATCATGGAAGAAAAGGGTCTGGTACAACACATTACTCGCGGACGGGTATTCGTTTTTGAGCCATGCGTTACCCGTGAGCAGGTGGGGCGGCTCTCCGTCCAGACCCTGCTCGAACAGAACTTTGGGGGCTCTCCTGCAGAGCTGCTGGTGAACCTGCTGGAGGCCGCACCGGTAAACGAATCTGAGCTGGACGAACTTGAGGCCCTGATTCGGAATTATCGTACCAAGGGTGACGGCGCCAAGTAGGGACCTTCTTGTATCCGGCCATCAACAACCCGCCCACGGGAAGCTTTGCATACCTGCAGATTGCCGGGGTGTTTCTGTCCTTCTTCCTGAAGGTGACGGCCGGGTTTGTGGTTTGCGTCGGCCTGGCGCGCCTCTCTCGTGATCCCGGGCGCCGCTTCAGAACGTGGCTGGCGTTCCTGGCAGGCACAATCGTGTATTGGGCCGTCCTGCTCGCGCGTGAAGTGCTGCGCCTGGCTTCCAGCAGCGTGACGGGAACAGGTGGAGCCTCCGCAGTGCCGGCATGGCGTCATCTGGCGATTCCCTGGAGCTGGGGGGCCTGGATCAATCGCTCTGAGCTGGCTTTGGGCGTCACCTATCTCGCCGGCGTGACCATCCTGCTGTGCGTAAGCGCATGGAGGCATTTCCGGCTGCACGTGCTGTTGCAGCACGGCCGGCGTGCTTCGGCTGAATTGGACGGTCTGTTCAACGCGCTTTGCCGGGATTTTGGTCTCGGCAAGGCCGAACTCCTGGTCCTGCCCGGTATCATCTCTCCTGCCACCGCATGCTGGTGGAAGCCCCGGGTCATTGTGCCGGCGGTCTGTGAGGAGATGGGCGCGACTCCGCAGCTGGCGGATGTTCTGTCTCACGAGCTGGCGCACATCAGGCGGCAGGACTATCTGTGGGCCACACTGAGTGATGTGACTTGCGCGCTGCTCTTCTTCCATCCCGCGGTGTGGCACGCGCGTAAACAGATGCGCATGGAACGGGAGCTGGCATGCGATCGGGCCGTGGTGGAGGCCCGGCCGGACCACCGCGCCGACTACGCTTCCAGCCTGGCCAGGTTTGTCAGAGTGCGCATGCTGCACTCCAGCGCCACCTACGGCGTGGACTTCGCGGCCTCGGCATCCTTCCTCAGCACGCGGATTCATTGCATTCTGGAGGAGCCGGAAAAAGCTCCCTGGTGGAAGAAGGTGCCGGCAGTTGCTGCGGGAGCCGCCTTTGTGATCACCTTTGGAGTTTTGTGCCCGGCGCTTTCCGTTCTGGTTGATTTTGGTCCGAACCTCCAGCAACACGGGTCTCTCCGCCCCGTGGCGGTGACTTCCAGAACCTCGAATCAACACGGCCGCAAACCGTTGCAGCATGTGAGGCGTGAAGCTCAACCGCACGCCTCTCCCGCGGAATATCGGGACGACCTCACTTCGTTGCGCGTTCATAACGCAGTTCCAGAAACGCCCGCCTTCGAGCTTTCCGATACCGGCGAGACTCTTGGCTCCTCCGATTTAATTGACAGGGAGGATCCTGCCTGGCGTGAACCTTCGCCCGGCTACCCGGAATACCGGACCCCTTCGGTCGGCAGTATCGTGCTTTCAACCATTGACGGTATTGCCAGCGCCGAACGCAATGAGCGCCACGAGCACGCAGCGCATCGATAGCCCTTCCGGCGGCATTTGGCGGTCTTCCGTAGATCTGCAATTCCTGCGAATCCCCTGTTGTGTCGTTCCTGCAGCCTATAAAATCCCCGCATGCGTTTAGCCGGGAAAGTCGCAATCGTCACCGGTGGCGGCAGCGGCATCGGTAAAGCCATTGCCGCGGCTTTCGTGCGTGAACAGGCGAAGGTGGTCATCTGCGGGCGGGACGGCGGCAGGTTGCAGAGGGCGGCGGAAGAAATCGGGCCACATTGTCTGCCCATCACAACCGACCTCGCAAACGGCGCAGAAATATCGCAACTGGTTGATGCTGTTGTCAGCCGGCTGGGCCGAATTGACATACTGGCGAATAACGCAGGCGTGCTGCTGCCGGGCACCGCGGAATCCATCAGCGCGGAGGCCTGGGAACAGACGCTCAAAATCAATGTCCGCGCAGTGTGGATGCTCTCGCGGCTGGTGCTGCCCCATATGCGCGCGGCCGGCGGCGGGGCCATCATCAACATCGGTTCGGTGCTGAGCTACCTGGGGGCCCGGAACCGCGCTGCCTACGCTGCATCAAAGGGCGCGGTGCTGGAACTCACCCGGGCCATGGCGCTGGACCATGCTGCCGAGAACATACGCGTCAACTGCATTTGCCCGGGGATTGTCGAAACCGAACTGGTTGCGGCCTTCAACCTGGACGAGGCCGCGCGCAAGCAGCGGGTGGCCATGCATCCCATGGGCCGCTTCGGCCAGCCTGAGGACATTGCCGGCGCCGCCGTCTTCCTGGCCAGCGATGAGTCCGCCTGGATTACCGGTATCGCCCTGCCGGTGGACGGCGGCTACAGCGCCATGTGAACCTCGCACTGCGCGCGAAAATCATTTGGCGAGCAAACGATACTACTCCTGCGGCGGGCGGCCGGTTTTATTTCTCTGCTTCCGCTGCGGAGGCTCTTCTGCCGGTTTCGGCTGGGCGGGGCGGTCCGCTGCCGCCGGATTGACCACCGGCGAGGGAGCGTTCTCTTCCTCTTCCGGCGCCACGTAAGGCAATTCCTTTTCGATGGGCTTGCGCGGAAGCATCTGGTCGCGCTGCGCCGCCAGGTACACGAAGGACGCCACGATCACGGCCGCCTGCTTCAGGTCTTCCGGCTGGAGGCGGTCATAAACGTCCATGTTGGAATGGTGGGTGCGCGTGTCGTATTCCACCGGGTCCTGAATGAACTGGAATCCGGGAATGCCGACGGCGTCAAACGACAGGTGATCGGTTCCGCCGGTGTTGCGGTTGGTGATGGTGGTGAAGCCGAGATCGCGGAAGGGCTCGCCCCAGGCCTCGAAGATCGGCGCCACCATCGGGTTCTCCTGCGTGTAAATTCCGCGCAGTTTGCCGGTGCCGTTGTCGATGTTGAAGTACGCGGCGACCTTCGCCTGGTCCTGCTTCAGCATCAGCGTACCCTGCTCGCCACGCATGAAGCTCGGCAGACCGTTGTCCTGGCCCGGACGTTGCGGTGGAGCTTCGCGTTTTCCGAAATGATCGCCCACGTAGGCGCGCGAACCCAGCAGTCCCTGTTCTTCGCCGCCCCACAGGCCGATGCGGATTGTCCGCCGCGGCTTCACACCCAGCGATTGCAGGATTCGCATCGCCTCCATCGTGACCGCGACGCCCGCGCCGTCATCGGTTGCGCCGGTGCCGGCATGCCACGAGTCGATGTGGCCTCCGCACATCACGAT